>SKKK01000372.1 GCA_007121535.1 Planctomycetaceae bacterium
GGGCGCCCCAGCACATCCTCGCCTCCGGCCATCGCGACGAGATCCTGGCTCGCTATCCCAAGGTCATGCGTCGCGTGTCGGGCTACAACTTGGACGAATTCGTGGAAGGAGCCGGATACACGGGGCCGATCGGTGGTCGGTCTAACAGCGAGCGTTCGTCCTGGAATCTGGCTCATCTGATCGCCGGCAGCGAAGGGACGCTGGCGTACCTGCTGGAAGCGACCGTTCGGCTGACTCCGCTGCCCCGAGCGACGGCGGTGGCGATCGTCCATTTCGAAGAAGAACTCGATTCTCTGCGACATCTGCCGGCCATCCTGCGACATGATCCCAGCGCGGTCGAATTGCTGGACGCACTGGTCCTTCGGGAAGCTCGGGTAAATCCGGCCACGCGTTCGATGGCAACTTTCTTGGAAGGCCAACCGCAAGCCGTGTTGCTGGTCGAAATGTTCGGGCAGGACGCTCAACAGGCCGAGCAGCGTATCGTCGCGATGGTCCAGGATTTGAAGAGTCAACAGATCGGCTACGCTTGGCCCATTCGTAGCGATGCCCGCGGTCAGGCGGATGTGTGGAACGTCCGCAAACTGGGGTTGGGATTGATCAGCAACGTGCCCGGGCCGGTCAAGGGCCAAGCGTTTGTCGAGGACGCCTGCGTGCCCGTCGAGGTGCTGGCGGAGTACATCGAACGGCTGCAAAAAGTTTGCCGGGAACTGGATGTTGCCACCACCATGTACGCTCATGCCAGCGTCGGGGTGATCCATTTCCGGCCGATTCTGGATTTGCATCGCGAAGATCATCGCCAAAAGATGAAGCAGATCGCTGAACGCGCCTTCGAGATGGTCTGCCAATACGGCGGCGTGTTTGCCGGCGAACATGGCGATGGCTTGGTGCGTGGCGAGTTCATTCCGCGTTACTATGGTGAACGGCTGTACGAGGCGTTTCGGCAGGTGAAAGGGCTGTTCGATCCGGGGAACCTGATGAACCCGGGCAAGATCGTCGATTCCCCTTCGATGCTCAGCTATCTGAGGTATGGCGACCCATACCGTGTTCCCGAGCTGCCGACGCTGTTCCATTATCGCGAACAGGGGGGATTCCCGCTGGCCGTCGAGCAATGCAACGGGGTGGGGGCGTGCCGGAGACTGGACGCGGGCACGATGTGTCCCAGCTACATGGCGACGCGAGACGAGGAAGCCTCGACGCGAGGCCGGGCGAACGCGCTGCGGTTGGCCATGACCGGGCAACTGGGCGATACGTCGTTGGACAGCTCGCGGGTCAAGCAGGTTCTGGAATTGTGTTTGGGCTGTAAGGCTTGCGCGACTGAATGTCCCAATGCCGTCGACATGTCCCGGCTGAAGAGCGAGGTGTTGCAAATGCACCACGACCGGCACGGGACTCCCCGGGGCTACCGTCTGGTCGGCGCCATGCCCGAGTTGGCTCGTCGGATCGCCGGGCCGTTGGGCCACGTGGTCAATCGATTGGCTCGATTGCCCGGCTACGGTTGGTGGATGGAGAAGGTCGCCGGGATCGATCGGCGGCGGCCTCAGCCTCCCTTCGCCACGCGGACGTTGTGCCAGATGGTCCGCGATCGAAATCGTCAACGGGCTGACCATAGGCCCACGGACGGGCAGGTTCCGAAACTGGGTCGCGTGGTGCTGTTCGACGACACGTACGCCAGTTGCATGGAACCCCGGATCGGGATGGCGGCGGTCGAGTTATTGGAAGGTTGCGGCTACCAGGTCATGCTGGCCCGGGCGGGTTGTTGCCAGCGCCCGCGGCTGTCGAAGGGGCTGGTGCGGCAGGCCAAGCGTCGAGGCACGCGAACCATGCAGCGCTTGGATGTCTTCGCCCAGCAGGGGTTGCCCATCCTGTGCCTTGAACCGTCCTGTGCCTCGGCACTGGCCCACGATCTTCCCGACTTGATAGACGACCCGCAACTGGGTCGGCGGGTTGCCGAGCACGTGTTCATGATCGATGTCTTCCTGGACCAGCAGGTCGCGGCGGGCAAGCTGGCAGCGTTGACGGCCATCCCCGGTCCGTTCCTGCTGCACGGCCATTGTCATCAAAAGGCCTTGTTCGGCACGGCGGCCATCCATCGGCACTTTCAACGAATCGCCGGACTACAGTGGGAAGAGGTCGATTCGGGCTGTTGCGGGATGGCCGGATCGTTCGGGTACGAGCACTACGATCTATCCCGGCAGATTGGTGAGGACCGACTGTTTCCCGCCGTCCGCAATGCTGTCGCCCGCGGGAAAACGATCATCGCTTGCGGCATCAGTTGCCGCCATCAGTTGCGTGATTGTTTGAACGTCGAATCGCGGCACTGGGTGGAAGTGATGAAGCCGGGCTGCTGACGTCGTGCGGCTTATCCGTCATCTATTCTCGCCGTTTCGTGTCCGTTACAATGATTGCGCTCGGCGAGGTGCTCAACGTACTTCGGGCTCTGCAAAGAAATGACTGAGCGGAATGGCGCTAGCCACCGGTTCCCGTGAGCGGAATGGCGCTAGCCACCGGTTCCCGTGAGCGGAATGGCGCTAGCCACCGGTTCCCGTGAGCGGAATGGCGCTAGCCACCGGTTCCCGTGCAGTGAAAAAACCGGCGGCTAGCGCCGTGCCGCTCACGTATATACCCGACAATTCTTTCTTTGCCGAGCCGTAGTTGCGGCGGAAGATCGCGTAAGGTCAACGGATCGATGAAGGACAGATCATGAACAAGCGAACGATAATGTTGGTCTGGGGCATCGCCCTGGCAGCGGCTCTGCCAAGCCAGGCGGATCGACCTCACGTGCCGAACGCCGACTTCCGCCTGGGAGAAGACAGCCCGCAAGACTGGCGACTGACTGGTTCGGGACGTTGGGTCGACCGAAAGATCTTGGAGGTCAGCGGTAGCGGCAGCGATTCCAGCTCTTGGTGGACGCCCGAGGTGACGATGCTGCCGGGCCAACGATATCATTTCGAATTCCGTGGGCGTCGAGTCGATGGCAGCGGCAGCGCGATCACCGGACCGGCGTTCGCCAACCGGGATCAGGTCGGGTTGACGGATCAATGGCGATGGCTGGGCCACGTCTTTCGCGTGCCGGATCACGGCGGTGATGGTCGCCTGCGGCTGGGGCAATGGCACGCGACCGGCGCCATCCAGTTCGATGAGGTTCGACTGACTCCGACGTTGCCCGTCTACCGACAGCAAGGCGAACTTATTCTAGGCGAAGGCGAGATGATTCAAGACGATCGCTATCACTTCGCAGGCAGTTTTCGGCACCTCGGCAGCAACGATCATCGCGTGCTGCATCGCAGTACGACTTCGTTCAATTCGGATCGCTGGACGTTCGGGATGGGCACCGAGGTGATCTACCGATTCGCCATGCCCGATGTGTCGTTGACGTCGATGTCCGTCGAGTTCGACGTGAATCATTACGTGCGAGGCGTCTGCCGCTTGGAAGTCAGTCGCGAAGGGGGGGATTGGCACTTGCTGGGGGAACTGAACGAGGTGGGTACGGCCGGAGGGCAGGTACCGGACGAATTGCTTCCCGCCGAGCAACTTTTCGTCCGATTGCGGCCCGCCACGGGCGCCGCCAGCTTTCAAGTCAACCGGTTCGACGTTCGCGCACGCTTGGACCGGACGTTGGGCGAGATCACGGGCGAGACCGTCTATGCGGACCTGCGAGAGACGTGCGACCTACTGAAGATCGAACACATGACGATCCAACGGGAACCGCAGACGGGTGCTCGACGGTTGGACGTGGTGGTCGGTTGGTCCGACGAGTCGGAAGGGGTTCTCGACGCGGTGCTGACTGGGCCGGAAGATGCCGCTTCGACGGATCGAGCGGTGGTGGCCCCCGGCGATCGTTGGCGTTTTCAGATGGATCTACCGGATCGGTTGCCAGGCAGCCACGTGGTGAGTCTACGGGTGAGCGAAGAACGGGGAGCGGCGACGGCCACCGACCTGACGATCCACGTACCCGACTTTTATCGGACGGATTACGGATACCGGTTGCCCGGCGGTACCGATCAGATCGCCTTGTGGTGGTGCGACGCGACTCGTAAAGTACCTCGCCAGCGAGCGGTTCCCGACGCCCGGGGCGATGCGGTGCGTCTGGAAGCGGCGCGACATGATTACGAAGCGGCTCAGATCGTGGTGCGACCCAACGAGGATCTGAACGGCTTGACCGCTGAAGTGACGGATCTGATCGGGCCTGGCGGTTATCGCATTCCGGCGGCCAGCACCGAGATCCTCTGGGTGTACTATCATTTCGTCCAGCATCCCACGGACGCCACGGGAGTGCGCGATTGGTGGCCCGACGCGCTGCCGCCGCTGGATACTCCACTGAATGTGGCCGCCGGGCACAACCAACCGCTGTGGATCTTGTTTTACGTGCCCGAGGACGCTCCGGCGGGCGACTATCAGGGCAGCGTGCGATTGCGAGCGGACGGGTTCGCAGCCGAGGCGCCGATCGAACTGCGAGTGTGGAATTTTTCTTTGCCTCGAAGAAACCACCTGGAGACCGCGTTCGGTCTGAATGTCGGAAACATTTGGCGATATCATGGCTTGACCAGCGAAGAAGACCGGCGCCGCGTGCTGGACATGTATCTGGAATCGTTTGCCAGGCATCGGATCAGTCCGTATGACCCGGTCCCGTTGGACCCGATCCGCGTCCGGTTCGTACCCGATGCTGAGCCGCCGCGAGCCGAAGTGGATTTTTCGGCGTTCGAACCCGCGATGACTCGAGCGATCGAGCGTTACGGCTTCACCGGATTCCGTTTGCGCATCCAAGGCATGGGAGGGGGAACGTTCCATTCTCGTTATGAGCCGCGAATCGGCGAATTCGGGGAGGACACCCCCGAGTATCAAGCCATGTTCGCCGATTACGTCCGGCAGCTTGAAGACTTTTTGGCCGAGCGAGGTTGGTTGGACATGGCCTACGTGTATTGGTTTGACGAACCCGCGCCGGCCGATTATGAATTCGTCGCCAACGGAATGCGGCGTCTGAAGAAGCACGCTCCCCGGTTGCGAAAGATGCTGACCGAAGAACCCGGCGACAACGTACTGGCGGGCTTGGTCGATATCTGGTGTCCGGTCAGCTACAACTACGATCACGAACAAGCGGAAAAGCGGCGGGCGGCGGGCGAGCGATTTTGGTGGTACGTCTGCACGGTGCCGAAAGCTCCCTACTGTACCTTGTTCATCGATCATCCGGCGACCGAACTGCGAGTTTGGCATTGGCAGACCTGGCAGCGCGACATCGTCGGCACGCTGGTGTGGCAATCGAATTACTGGACCAGCAGTGCCGCGTTCCCCGAACAACCGCAGGACCCCTACGAAGACCCGATGGCGTACGTCAGTGGCTATTCCACACCGCCGGGCGTGAAGCGGTTCTGGGGCAACGGCGACGGGCGCTTCCTCTATCCTCCGCTGGCCGCTTCGGTGCCGGGAAAATCGGGTGATCATCCCGTGATTCAGCCTCCCGTGTCCAGCATCCGGTGGGAGATGATTCGCGAAGGGGTCGAGGATTACGAGATGCTGCATCTGCTGCGGCGGTTGCTGGACGAGAAAGATGCGACGCTTTCCGACGATCAACGGACAGCGTGGCGGGATCTATTGCGAGTGCCGTCTTCGATCACCTCCGACATGATCACCTTTACCACCGACCCGACGCCGATCTACGAACGTCGACGAGCCGTGGCTCGAACGATCGAAGCGTTGGTGCTTGGTCAAGAATAACGTCCTGAGCGGCACGGCGCTCGCCGCCGGTTTTCCGCTCACAGCAATCGAGGTAGTCACGATGGAAAAAACGCAATGGATTTGTCCCGAATGTGAACTGGAGATGCATCCCATCAAGCTATTGGATGCCACCGACTCGGGCATGGGGGGCCAAGGGATCGCTCATACCGAGCTGTCCTACGCCGCGGTGGATTCCGTCGCCAGTTTTTTCACGCGAACGATCCCCAGGTTGGGCGTCGTCCAAGCCAGGATGTGCCCGGAATGCGGCCACATCAATTTGTATGGTCGACCGTCCAGCAGCAGCAGTGGATTGCTGCGTCGCCCTTAAGAAACTACGGGGTCGGAATACCCCCTTCATTTGTGGCGGCTTTCCCGTGACGCCAAAGGCGTCGAACTCCAAAGCCCAAGGTCGCGGTACGCCGCGCACCTTGGGTTGCGGAGTTGCACGAGAATGCCACCAAACCCCAACGGGGTTTCACACTTCATCGTCGAGCGTGTTGCCGTACCGAGCCAGATAGTTCTTGACGCTCAGTTTCCGTGCGGTGTTTTCCGAGGACATATAGCGAATTTTGCCGAAGATGGGACGCTCCGGGCCCCAGGCGCGATCGTACCGGCCCAGAACCCAGAAGATGCCACTGTACGAATTGGGATCTCGGCCGTCCAATGCGTACTTGTTGTTCAACTCGATCAGCGTCGCCAATGCTTCGCGCGGATCGGGGGACCATTCGAGGACTTTCTTGCCCCACAGCATCCGCAAATAATTGTGGATGCGGCCTTCTCGAACCAATTGGCGCTGCGCGGCGTTCCATAAAGGGTCATGCGTTTCGGCCGCCTCGAATTGTTCCAGTGTATATAGATACGATCTGGGATCGTCCTGATGATCGGCCAGCGTCTTCCGGGCCCAATCCGGTAGCGATTCGTACCGATCGTAATCATCGCGTTGCCAGCACATGTTGTAGCCCAATTCTCGCCACGTGATCAACTCGTCCAAGAACGACTCGACATCCGCACCGGCGCCCCACCAACCCTCGCGACTGCCGTTGGCCTTCGTCGAAATGCGGTCCGGCGACCAGCCGTCGTGATCCATCACCGCAGCGAAGACCTGATGAGCCGAAATGTGCCCGAAGTGCAGGTAGGGTGATAATCCGCTGGCAGCCTCGACATCCGGCTCGTTCCGCTCCTGCGAATAGCGAGCCAGCCGCTGGTCCAAGAACGTCCGCAGCACGATCTGTGCCTGACGGGAACCACCCTCAATTGCCGACGGGGTGACGGAGTGGTCGATCGGTAGCGCCGCCAAAGCGGATGGCTTGTCCAGAAGCTCCTGGAGCTTGGCGGGCGGCCATCGCCGTATCACGTCGGCGGGCAACTCGGACAGCGCCGGGAATCGGCGGCCCTTCAAAGGTTCCGGATCGGGAAAAGCGTCCAAATGGGGACGCAAATGCTTCTGCAGAAAACGTCGGAAATCGACCGCCCGAGCGAAAACGCGGTCGGCGGCCCGCAGTGGTAGAATGCCGTTGCTGTCGATCAACTCGAAACGCACCGGGATCTGCCGCGAAGCCGACGCGATCATCCTGGGCAGGAAGAAACTGGGAAAATCGTCGCTGATCACGACGCAGGCTCGCCGAGCCAACTGGTTCAACAAACCGCGGCCATCACCGTCTCGCGGCTCGATGTAGGGGTAATAGAGAACGCCTGACCGATCCAGCCGGCGCTGATTGTCTCGCATGCCCTGGATGACAAACCGGTGCAGGCGATCGCTGGCCCATCGATAGCCGCATCGCAACGCCTCGAACACGACCAGCGGCTTCTTCAAATCCCGAGCCCACTGGACCGCACGTTGCATCGAAAAGTTCCAGTCGACTCGGCGGTTGGCGATCATCCAGTACAAAACATAATCGCCATCCGCCCGGAGATCCGAGCCATCGCCCGGTGTGCGAATCCGCGCTTCCGAAATCGGATCACCTGACTGTCCCGCCATGACGACAACCGTTACTTGGCCGCCTCCAAAGCTTCCTGCAAACGCGATTTGGGCTGAGCACCCACAAAACGGCTGGCTACTTCGCCGCCCTTGAAGACCAATAACGTCGGAATACTGGTGATCCCATACTCCTGAGTGCACTTGGGGTTTTCGTCGATGTTGACTTTGCCGATCTTGACCGTACCCTCGTTCTCCGCAGCCAATTCCTCGATGATCGGTGTGATTTGACGACAAGGTCCGCACCAAGGAGCCCAGAAGTCCACGAGCACCGGCTCGGCGGCTCCCTTGATTTCGCTGTCAAACGTGTCGTCGGTAAATTCGGTTACGTTAGCACTCATGCTTCTTTCTCCCGATGGTTCAGAATTCCTTTTTCCGAGTTCCGGCGAGCCGCCCCCGCCAAATGAAGGGCATTGAACGTTCAAGGCAAACCGGAACGGTGTTTCGCGATTTTATCGGGAGGCAAGGCATGCTGTCAATCAACGCATGGCCAAGAAGGCCGGTCTGACGGGAATAAGGAGCAAGTTCCCGGAAAGTAGCGTCAAACATCCCGTCAGCCCGGCTCTGATCAAACGTAGGTTACGCAGTCGCGCTGTCAAGAAAAGCCGATTGCGCCCAGAAATCCCCTCGTGATGAGGAGTATCATTCACCCAAACCGCCTGATATGGCGAACAAATGAAGCGCTTGCTTGATCGGCAACACTTGATGCACGCGCAAGATCTGGATGCCCTGACGAGCCAAAGCCAGCGAAACGCCGATCGTAGCGGCGGTTCGATCCGCTTGTTTGTCGCCCAATTCGCGAGCGATAAAGCCTTTGCGCGAGTGCCCTACCAGCAGAGGGCACCCCAGCGAGTGGTACTTGCCGCAATCGGTCAAAAGAGCCAGATTGTGCTCGTGAGTCTTGCCGAACCCGATTCCCGGGTCTAGGCAGATCCGCGAAACGCTCAGACCTCGCTGGACTAAATGTTCTTTGCGTTGCCGCAAATAATCGTGGATATCCTGAACCACATCTCGATACTGCGGGTGATCTTGCATGGTCTGGGGAGTTCCTTGCATGTGCATGACGCACACTCCCACTTCCGTCTCGATGGCCAGGTCCGGCATCGCCGGGTCGCCCTGCAACCCGGTGACATCATTGATGATCTGGGCTCCGGCCGCGATCGCCTCGGCCGCTACTTTCGCTTTCGAGGTGTCGATCGACACCGGGACTCGGGTCTGCTCGCATAACGCTTGGACAACCGGCATCACGCGTCGCAGTTCCTCACTCTCGCTGATTGGCGTCGAGTAGGGACGAGTGCTTTCGCCGCCGACGTCCAACAGATCCGCTCCCTCTTCCACCAACTTCAACCCCTGTTCGATCGCCGCACTGGCCTCGACGAAGCACCCGCCGTCCGAGAAGCTGTCTGGCGTGACGTTGATGATCGCCATCAAACTCGGGACCGTCGCAAAACGCAATTCCATGGATCGCAACTGCCAGCGATCGACTCGCGAGGCGACGGGTTGCCTCGCGGAGCATCGGCGGTCGCCCGGGGCAGGGGTGGTGTCATGTGTGTTCATGGCAGGTAAACATACTGCTTACGTTGTTCGATGGCCAGAGGCCCCGGTCAGGTCCGCAGTTCGCGCGCCAATGCGTCGAACAGGTAATCGATATCCTGACGCCGGTTGTACCAATGGCACGATACGCGGAGCCAATGGCGATCCTTCCAGAACACGACGGGCACCTCGATCGCATGTCGTTCCCACAGTGCGCGCTGCAGGCCGCTGGCGTCGCCCGGCGGCAGTGGCGCGTGGCCCATGCAGGTGTACCAACACCGGTCGTCGGGCGTGATCGGGGGCAGCCCGGTCCATTCTGCCAGTCGATTCCGTGCTTCGGTGGCCAGCCGATATCCATGCTCGCGAAAAGCCTCCAGCCCTGTTTCCTGTAAGAAATCGATGGCGGCCGGGACGGCCAGCACCGCGGACGGGTCGCGGGTTCCGCTCCAAATGAATTCGTCGCTCCACGATTCCGGACGCGCCGGCAGCAAACGTCCCCAACTCAGTTGCGTTGGCGATATCCGCTGTTGGTGTTCGCGCCGAACGTACAAGAATCCGCTGCCAAACGGCGCGCTCAACCACTTGTGCAGACTGGCACAGTAGAAGTCGCATCCCAGAGCGGCCAGATCCAGTGGAATCTGAGCGGGAGCGTGAGGGCCATCGACACATACCAATACGCCGCGTTGGCGAGCCCGGTGCACGATCGTCCCGATGGGCATGGTGATCGCGGTGGGCGACGTGATGTGGCTGATGACCAGCAGTCGAGTTCGCGGGGTCAGTGCGGCGAACAGGCAGTCCACCAACTGATCGACCGACTCGATGCGCTCCGGCAGCACCACGATCTCCGGCTCGCCCGCTGCGGCTCGCAAGGTGGCCCGCTGCCAAATTCGACGAACGGCCCCGTATTCGTGGTCGGTCAGCAGAACCTGATCGCTGTGCTTCAGTTCCAGGCTGTTGGCGACCACATTCATGGCCGCCGTGGCATTCTCTACGAAGACCAAGTCCTGCGGGTCGGCGCCGACAAATTCCGCCAGCCGTTGCCGCGCGGCCAGCACGGCAGGTTCATACTGCCGGCAGAAGAAGTCCATGGGCTGGCCGTCCAGACGCTGCTGCCATTGACGGCGCCGTGCTTGGACCGGTCGAGGCGGCGGTCCGAACGAGCCATGGTTCAGATACGTCACCCCCGGCCGGAGATCCCATTGGTCGGACCAGTCTTGTTGCCGATCACCTGCCATCGAACCACATCCCCTAACGCGGGCTTACGCCCACAACCGACGTAGGTTGGGTCTCCGACCCGACCCGGTCGGGACAGAGTCCCAACCTACAAAGATGCGCGCACCGTGCGCGCATGTTACGACTGAAGACTCTAGCCACCCGTTCCCGAACGGCCAAGAACCGGCGGCTAGCGCCTTGCCGCTCATATGCTGATCCAACCGTTATTCATTGGCCCGTCCTTACGGTGCGGTGGCACAACGGACCTGCATCTTCAGCGAATACAGGCTTTGACTGGCGGTGATGAACAGGGTGTCTCGGTCCGGACCGCCGAAACAGATATTGGCTGTCCAGCGTTCCGGGACGGCGATGTGCCGGATCTGCTTTCCCGTCTTGTCGAAGACCGTCACGCCCTTGCCCGTCAAGTAGACGTTGCCGCGGTCATCCATCGTCATCCCGTCCGAACCCAATTCGCAGAACAGCCGTCGGTTGGTCAGGCTGCCGTCCGGCTGGACATCGAAAGCGTAGGTCCGGCCACCCCGGATATCGGCCACGTACAGGATCTTTCCGTCGGGCGTCCCGATCAATCCGTTGGGCTGTTGATAGTCGTCGACAACCAGCGTCAATTGCTTGTGATCGGGCGACAGGTAGTAGATCCCCTGCACGTCGATCTCTTGCGGACCACGATCCCAATACGGCCGTTTGTAGAACGGATCGGTGAAGTAGATTCCACCGTCAGGCCGAATCCACAGATCGTTGGGCCCGTTCAGCAGCTTGCCCTGATAGTCCTTGACCACCACGGTGATTTCTTTGTCCGGCGAGATCCGCCACAACTGGTTCTTTTCATCGGCACAGGTCCACAGATTCCCCTCGGCATCGAAGTACATGCCGTTGGATCGGCCGCTGGGTTCCAGGAAGGTGGTCAGTTCCCCGGTCGTGCTCCACTTCATGATCCGATCGTTGGGCTGATCCGTAAAAAACACGTTCCCCTCCGCATCTGCGGCGGGTCCTTCGGTAAAGCTGAATCCATCGGCCAGCTTCTGCAGTTCAGCGCCGGGGGCCACGATATCGTCGGCCGGACAAAGGGTCGGCAGAAGCAGAATCCATGCACCCGCCAAAACCAACGTTCTTCGAATCCAATAACGCATGGTAGCATCTCCTTCGTGTTGCGCGTGCGATCGTTAATCTCCGTCAGAAAGGTCAGACCCTTTGGAGGGCACGCTGGGAAGTCAAAGTCTCGCATGCGATGCGATTCGGTACAAGCACCCACGGAAAAGCTCCGGCAGATCCTGCTGAGCCCTTCGTGTCGGTGCTGGCATATCCACCACGGTCGCCCAAGCGAGCCTCAGCCGAACAATTGCAGCAACATGCCCACATCCTTGATGCTCAAGATCAGGATCAAGCCCAGCAGGAACGCGATGCCCATGATGGTCAACAACATCTGCAGCCGTTCGTCGACCGGTTTGCCGCGGATGCCTTCGGCGATCAGAAACACCATGTGACCGCCGTCCAGGGCCGGGATCGGCAAGAAGTTCAGGACGGCCAGATTGGCGCTCAACAGCGTCAGGAAGATCAGGAGCTGCGACAACCCTTCGGCCGCTTCGTAGCCGGCGACCGTGGCGATGGTGATCGGGCCGCCCAGGTTTTGCCAGGAGACTTGCCCGACAATCAGACCTCGCAGCACACGGACCACCTGGGTGACGCGCTCCCAGGTTTCGCGAAAACCCAGCCGCCAAGCGTCATTCCAACTGCCCGCCCTGCGGATGTCGCTCAGACCGGTCAGCAGCAGGCCTCGCGAAGCGTTGTACCACTGCTGGGATGGTTCGGCCGTCATCGTCAGCGAAATCGGCTCGAGCGAATCGCGCAGCAACGACAGGTGGATCTTGGTACCCGGGACCGAACGTTGCAGGAACATCGCATGGACGTACTGCCAAGCGGGCAGCGCGCGGTCCAAGTACACGGTGGAATCGAATCCGGGAAAGACTTTCTTGATCTCTTCCAATCGATCTTCGTCGTCCAATTCCATCCGAAACGTCAGGATCTCGTCGCCCGGCTGCACTCCGGCTCGATCCGCCGGTCCGTCGGGCCGGACTTCGGCAACCGTGTTGGCCAGCGGCAGGGCGATGCCCAAGCCATCGATGGGCAGCATGGCGCCGTAAAACAGCGATTCGCCCGACGTTTGCGGAAGCTGCGGGCTCAAACGCACGGTCTGCGATTGGCCGCCGCGTTGTACCTGGATCTCGATCTCCTGGTCCACGTATTCCAACAATCGTTGGGGCAGGGTGAGCGGGTCGCCTAACGGTTGATCGGCGATCGCCATCAAGCGGTCGCCCGCTTGCAGCCCGGCTCGGGCTGCCGGGCTCTCCGGCCGTACTCCGGCGATCGGGCCGACTTGCATCGTCATGCCCAGTTCCAGCAACGGGCTGGGTGGCAAAACCACCTCGAATTCCAACGGCTCGGACTCCGTTGGACTGCCCTGGTCCGCGTTGGTTCGTTGGACCGTCAGCGTCACGAGTCGAGTCATCCGGGCCGCCAACTCGGCTTCCAGACGCGTCGCAAAAATTTTGCCTGTCCTGGCGTCTCGTTCTAGTGGGACCCCATCGATCGCTACGATCTCGTCGCCGCTTTGGAGCTGGTCGAACGCCGGTGAGTCCAGACGAAAAGTTTCGGCCGCAGCCACAGGGCTTAACTGAGTGGTCTTGATCGAAGTAATACCCAACGAAGCCATCGGCGGCATCTGGTTCAACGCTTGCGCGCGGATCGCCGCCCGCACTTGGTCGCCTTCGTCCAGCGCGTCGGCACGAAAGGCCTGTTGGGCCGAATGCAAACGGTTTTCCGGCTGGATGCTCATCCAATCCGCCTGGCTCGAACCCGCCGGCCGCACCAGCAATTCCATCGGTGCTTGGCCGCCGTTAAGCAGCACTTGAGGCATCAGATCGCGACGGAAACGCAGATGCTCGTCCGGCTCCCACCGGCGGTCGATCTGCAGCACTTGGTCCTCAGGTTGCATGCCTTCGAGCCATGCAGGCGAGTTCGCGATGGTTTCGCCGATGATGCACGGTACATAGCGAACCCCCATCGTGTACGCCAATGCGGCGAATACGACGGCGAAAATCAGGTTCATCACCACGCCCGCCGAGATGATGATCATCCGCTGCCACACCGGCTTGGCCGGAAAACTGCGAGGATCCAGCTCGAATTGCTGGTCGACCGCATCGGCATCCGGGTCGTCATGCACCGCAGTTGCCGTTGCCGCATCCCGGGACTCAGGTTCGTTGGTACCGGCCGCTGCCGATGCGCCGGACTCTGGTGTGTCTGCCTGACCCTTGGGGACGCGAATACGTTCGTTTTCACGCGCTTGTCCGCCAGGATTATCGTCCTGGCCCAGCATCTTGACGTAGCCGCCCAGCGGCAGACTGCCGACGCCATATTCGGTCTCGCCCCATTGAAAACGGCACAATGCCGCCGGCAGCTTCAGCGGGCCGATGCTCATCGGAACATCGAATCCCACGTAGAACTTCTCGCACTTCACGCCACAGGCTTTGGCTGCCAGGAAATGCCCCAACTCGTGGACGAAAATGACGAATCCCAAAGTCACAACGACCGAGCCGATCACCCAGGCATACGAGCCGACCGCCGATAACAAACCACCAGATTCCGCGACTAAATACCAATCCACGTCGTAATTTCCCTCCTTGCCCAAGCATCCCATGTCCACAACTCGTCCAACGACGGGCTTGGGTCAAAATGATGATGTTCCAACACCGCACGGCACGCCGGAACGATGTCAGTAAAGCGGATTCGACCCGCCAAAAATGCTTCCACCGCAGCCTCGTTGGCCGCGTTCAAGACAGCCCCGGACGTTCCACCCGATCGAGCTACCTCGTGTCCCAATGTCAACGCCGGAAAACGCTGCTCGTCGGGCGGACACAAATCCCATGAAGAAGCTTTCGTCCAATCCAATTTGTCAGATGGGCAATCGACCCTTTCTGGGTAAGTCAAAGCATACTGGATAGGCAGCTTCATGTCTGGGGGACTCAACTGTGCTATGACCGAACCGTCCTTGAATTCTACCAGGGAGTGGATCACCGATTGAGGATGGACGACGACCGTGATTTGGTCCGCATCCAAACCGAACAGCCATCGGGCTTCGATGATTTCCAACGCCTTGTTCATCATGGTGGCCGAATCCACGGTAATCTTCGGTCCCATTTGCCAAGTCGGGTGGTTCAAGGCTTGTTCGACCGTCACTTGGTCCAACTGTTGCCGACTGAATTCGCGGAACGGCCCGCCACTGGCCGTCAACACGACGCGCCGCAGATCCGCTCGCCGACCGGCTTGCAACGCTTGGAACACCGCGCTGTGCTCGCTGTCGATCGGCAGGATCGTCGCGCCGCAACGAGCCGCTTCCGCCATAATCAGTGGACCTGCCATCACCAACGTTTCCTTATTGGCCAACGCCAGCGTCTTGCCGCTCTGCACCGCATGCCAAGCCCCCATCAACCCGGCGCTGCCCACGATGGCGGCAACGACCACGTCCACGTCAGGGTGCGAGACCACTTGCTGCAGACCATCCATTCCCACCAGCAAGCGGGTCTGGTCCGGCAATCCGCTCCAGTCAGCCCGCTGGGCCGACGGACGATCGGTGGCAATCGCCCACCTGGGCAGGAATCCACAGGCTTGGGCGACCAGTTCCTGGCAGCTTTGATGGGCGGACAGACCGAGAACCTTCAGCCGATGGGGCAGCGACCGCACCACCTCCAAAGTGCTGCACCCGATGCTACCGGTCGAGCCGAGTATGACAAGGTTTCGTATACTACGACTCATAATGCGCCGAAATCAGACCAAAGGGTCGTGTCGAGGAGGGCAATGGTTGTCAGACTATTCCCAACAGGCAACAATTCATCATCAGGGTGACTTGCATGCCTCATTTCGCCCCTACTCGCAACGAGGCTGACGTGCGTCTAGACTTCCTTCAGGCAGGGCATTCTAAGTCGGCTTGATCGCTTGGGCAAGCCGAATGGCAGACGATTCAGGTACGAAGCTGCCGATAAATCCGAGCACCCCCCGGCTAGAAACCACTAGCTTGCGCAGAGAAACGCTGCCTCAAAAGGTGGTTTCGGTTTAGGATCCAAGAGAGACATCACGCATGAAACAAGAGAACGAGCCTTCGCGGAAGACGCAGGAGTCGAAGGGGCCTGCGGGCAACCGAAACATCTTCTGGTACCTGCTGGTCGTTGGTTTGGGGATCGTTGCGGTCACCATGCTGTTGGCTCAAAATGCCGTCCTGGAGATTTCGTATTTCGACTTCCAGCGCCTGATCGAAGCCAGTCGACGAGACGAGGCGGGCGAGTTGGACGGGGTGACGGGGTACATCGATGTCCGGGTCGAAATGGGCGAAGACAGGGTGCGGATCGATCGCTACAAAAACTTGCGGAATCTGCGTAACGGCACGTCGACGATCACCGGCAAGATCGACCGGATCGTCAATTATCAGCCGGTCGAGGCGGTGCTGGACGAATCGATGGCTGCCGAGGCGGCGGATTCGCGGACGGCGGTGAACCAGCATCAGCCGGGGATCGCTTTTCGCACGTTCAAACCGGCATCGGATCAAGCCGAGCACGAATTGCTGGCAAAGTTGCGTACGTATCGGATCGAGCACAGCAATGAACCGGGGCCCAGTCTATGGCGTGCGTACATTCCTTTGATGTTGATCACCGGGCTGTTTGTGCTGCTGTTCATCATCATGATGCGGCGGTTGAGCGGGGCCGGTTCGCCCATGTCTTTCGGGCGGAGTCGAGGACGATTGTACGCCCAGGAGGACATTGCCGTGACGTTCGACGAAGTTGCGGGGATCGACGAAGCGGTGGAAGAGGTCCGCGAGGTCGTCGATTTCTTACGCTTGCCCGAAAAATATCAACGATTGGGCGGACGAATCCCCAAAGGGGTCTTGCTGGTCGGTCCGCCGGGCACCGGGAAGACCTTGCTGGCCAAAGCGATCGCCGGCGAGGCGGGGGTGCCTTACTTCAGTTTATCCGGCAGCGATTTTGTCGAGATGTTCGTGGGGGTGGGAGCGGCCCGAGTCCGCGACATGTTCCAACAGGCCGAAGCCAAAGCCCCGTGCATCATCTTTATCGATGAACTGGATGCCTTGGGCAAGAGCCGCGGCGGCAGCATGATCGGCGGGCATGACGAACGCGAGCAGACGCTGAACGCGCTGTTGGTCGAAATGGACGGGTTCGACTCGAACACCAGCGTGATCGTCATCGCGGCAACCAATCGGCCCGAAACGCTGGACCAGGCCCTGTTGCGACCCGGGCGATTCGATCGCACGGTGCTGGTCGATCGTCCGGACATCGCCGGTCGCGAACACATCCTGAAGGTCCACGTCAAGAGCGTCAAGTTGGATGCCTCGGTGGATCTGCATCAAGTCGCGGCGATCACTCCCGGCTTCGTCGGAGCCGACTTGGCGAATCTGGTCAACGAGGCGGCGTTGCTGGCGGCGCGTAAAGAAAGATCAGCCGTGGGCATGTCCGAATTCAACGAAGCGGTCGAGCGGGTCACCGCCGGCCTGGAGAAGAAGCAGCGGGTGATGAGTGACGACGAAAAGCATCGGGTCGCGTATCACGAGGCCGGTCACGCTCTGGTAGCCTACAGTTTGCCCAATACCGATCCGGTGCACAAGGTCTCGATCATCCCTCGAGGGATCGCCGCGCTGGGTTACACGTTGCAGCGTCCCGAGGGCGACCGGTTCCTGATGACCCAGTCGGAACTGGAGAGTCGCATCCAGGTCTTGCTGGGCGGAACCCTGGCCGAAGAGTTGGTTTTCGAGGATATCTCGACCGGCGCCCAAAACGACCTGGAACGGGCCACGGAGATCGCGCGCAGCATGGTGACCGATTTCGGTATGAGCCGATTGGGCCGAGTCAATTATCGGGAGAGCAATCGCAGCGCGTTCTTGGCCTCGGCTGGCGAAGATCGACCACGATCGCACAGCGAAAAGACGGCCCGCGAAATCGACGAAGAGATACGCCGCATTGTCGACGAAGCGATCGAGAAGGTACGCCGCATTCTGGAGACGCGTCGCAAGGCGTTGGAAGCCATGACCCAGCGGTTGATCGAGGTCGAGTCGATCGATTCGGACGAATTGGCCGAGATCATCGAACATCACTCGCCCGGCCCCCACATCGTCCCCGGCACACAAGCGGCCCCTCGCCCGGAAACTCGGCCCGAGACTCGACCCGCCGCCGTTCCAGAAACGGTTCAAGTCGACAAGCGGAGTTGAGCCATTGTTTGTCGAGTTGACGGATATCCCTTGATTGTGAGGATTCAACCGTCGCTGCGCGACTGGTGATTCATGCATACCGATCTCGTCCATTCCTTGGATGTTGGCGACAAAGTCCGGCATTCAGCGAGGATCATCCAATCATACGGGTCGTGACGAAGGACCATCATCATGCAGATCTGGATCGACGCCGACGCCTGTCCCGGGGAGATCAAGGAGTTGCTGTATCGGGCCGCCAAGCGAACCAAGACCAAGGTGACGTTGGTCGCCAATCAGGTGCTGCACAAACCGCGTTCCGAATTTGTCGACAGCATCACGGTCCCCTCGGGCATGAACGTGGCCGATCGACGGATCGTCGAACTCGTCCAGCCGGGCGATCTGGTTGTCACGGCCGATATCCCGCTGGCTGCGGAAGTCGTGGCCAAGGGTGCGCAAGCGCTCGATCCCCGCGGCGAACTGTACACGGAAGCGAACGTCGGCCAGCGGCTTGCCGTGCGGAACCTGTTTGACGAACTGCGCGGTGGTGGCCAAATCGCCGGGGGACCGTCGAGTTTCAACGCCAAGGATCGGCAGGCGTTCGCGAACCAACTGGATCGCTGGCTGACATCCGCCAAGAAGGGGGCAAGCCACTAACCCAGGGTGCGATGCGCGACCCTGGGCTGTGGAATCGCACCCCGTTGGGGTGCGATGCCGACGCTCTCGTAAGAGGTCGTAATAGAACTGGCTTGGGAGACCTTCGGTGGGCGGTTTCGGCGCGGTCAGAGCCCCTTACCGAACCGAGGCGATTTTTGTTACGTCCCCTAAGTACCCGACCAGGTATTTTTTCGTGCGCAGCGAGTCTTACACCACTTGTGGGGATGCCCGTTTTTCTCCGCCCCCAAAGTCATTTTCCAAAAAAAACGTGCGCATAACGCAACCGGCTCTTGGTACACGGGTGGGCCTTGCCCGGAAGTCGCTGGCTGGTCACAATAGGCTGTCGGTGCCTAAGCTTTGTCGGAAAACGGGGTGCACCAAATTTTTTTGTCCAATCGATGTCGTGAGCTGAGGGAACGAGTGATGCCAAGTTGTGTGCTAGCGTATTCGGGCGGCCTGGATACATCCGTCATCCTGGGATGGTTGATGGAGGAAGGCTACGAAGTGCATGCCGTGTACGTCGATCTGGGACAGCCGTGCGAAGACCGCGAAGCGATCCTTCAGAAGGCCCGCGATATCGGCGCCGCCAGCGCCAGGATCGTCGATGCCCAAGAGGAACTGTGCCGCGATTTCGCTTTTCCGGTCCTGCAATGGCAAGCCAAGTACGAAGGCATCTATCTGCTGGGCACATCGATCGCCAGGCCCTTGATCTCGAAAAAGTGCTTGCAGGTGGCTCGCGAAGTCGGCGCGGAAACGTACGCGCACGGAGCGACGGGCAAGGGCAACGACCAGTGCCGGTTCCAATTGGCGGCCGAAGCGCTGGAGCCTCATGTCCGGGTGATCGCGCCGTGGCGAATCGCCCGCTTCCGCGAACGGTTCCCCGGCCGCACCGAAATGATCGCCTATTGCGAGCAGAAGAACATCCCGGTCAAAGCGTCGACTTCCAAGCCGTACAGTTCGGACGAGAACTGTCTGCACATCAGCTACGAGGCTGGAAAGCTGGAAGATCTGGACGTCAACGGTGTGGAACTGGTGGATTTCGGCATGACCGTTTCGCCGCAGCAAGCACCCGACCAGGTCGAGCAAGTCACCGTCGGATTCGAATATGGTCTGCCGGTTTCGGTCAATGGCCAGACGAGTTCGGCCATCGATATCGTGCTGCAATTGAATCAGATCGGTGGACGCAACGGCATCGGTCGGATCGACATGGTCGAAAACCGCTTCGTGGGCATGAAGAGCCGCGGGGTGTACGAAGCGCCGGGGATGACGATCTTGTACGAGGCGCTCCGCGTGCTGGAACAATTGACACTGGACCGCGACCTGGTGCACCTGCGCGATCGGCTGGCTCCGGAAGTCGCCGAGATGGTGTACTATGGTTACTGGTACGCGCCCAAATTGGACGCGCTGTTCGCTTTCATCCGCGAAGCGCATCGGCACGTGACGGGCGAGGTGCGTCTGAATCTGTACAAAGGCAACGTGATGGTCGATGGCCGATACAGCCCGAACAGCTTGTACGACGAAGGCATCGCGACGATGGAGGGCGGCGGATCGTACAATCAGGATGACGCGGAAGGCTTCCTGCGGATTCAAGGGTTGCCCTGCCGAGTGCAAGCCCGCGTCACGCCCCGCACCTATTGACCGGACTCAACAACACGAGCGTGGCATCGCCGATTCCGAATTCCATCCCTCTTCCCAACAAGGAGCACAACATGATCCTCGTTCGACAACTGGCTGATTTTTTTCGCGGCGGCTTGGCCCCCGCAGCCTGCCTGCTGGTTGTGCTGGCCGTGGTGACGCGAGTGTCCGAAGCCCAGCAGATCCAAGACGAGTGGCGTTACACGCTGGAAGCACCCGCCGCAGGCTGGCAACAGCCCGATTTCGATGACTCGGATTGGACCGAAGGACACGGTGGCTTTGGGACTCGGCATACGCCCGGTGCGCGGGTGGGAACCGTGTGGTCGACGAACGACATCTGGCTGCGGAAGACGTTCTCGTTGGACTCCGTGCCCGCCAAGCCGGCGCTGCTGATCCATCATGACGAAGATGCCCGGGTTTATGTCAATGGCCAGTTGCTGGCGACTTTCGAGGATTTCATCGTCGAGTACCAAGTGGTGCCGATCGCGGCCGAAAAGCGTTCGCTGTTGCAAGCGGGCAAGAACGTCATGGCCGTGCATTGCCGACAGACCGTGGGCGGCCAATTCATCGACGTGCACGTGGTCGATGCCGACAACGTACCCCGGTTGCCGCCGCCCAAGCGCGATACGCGCCCGTTCCTCTCCGATTTGATCACTCCGTGGGGAGAAGAAGTCACGGCCGAAAACGTCTGGCAGGAATATCCTCGGCCACAGATGGTCCGCGAGTGCTGGCAGAACTTGAACGGCCACTGGGATTACGCCATCACCGATGTCCAGGACCACGAGACTCCGCAGGATTGGGATGGCAAGATCCTGGTTCCCTTCTGCCTGGAATCCAAGCTGGGCGGCGTCCAGCGGTTGTTGGATGCGTCCGAGGCCTTGTGGTACCGCCGCAACTTCGAGCTGGAATCGGTGACGGATCAGCGGACGCTGTTGAATTTCGAAGCCGTGGATTATCGGTGCGACGTGTTCGTCAACGGCCAGTTGGTCGGTTCGCACCAAGGTGGTCACACGCCGTTTGCGCTGGATGCGACCCAAGCGGTCCGGGCGGGGCAGAACGAGGTGATCGTGCGGGTCGAGGACGAAACCGAGGGCTGGCAATTGCGAGGCAAGCAAGTACTCGAACCGCGAGGCATCTGGTACACGCAGGTCTCGGGAATCTGGCAGACGGTCTGGCTGGAACAAGTTCCCCCGCGTTATCTCCAAGACGTGAAAATCGCCACCGATGCCGCCGCAGGCACCATCACCGTCCGTCCGATCCTGGCTGGTGACGATGGCTCTTCCCGGGTGCGAGTGGTGGTGCGGGACGGTCAGCAGACGGTGGCCGAAGACGAAGGCGCCCAAACGTCGATGACGCTGGAAATCCCCGACGCCAGGCTCTGGTCGCCCGACGATCCTCATTTGTACGATCTCGACGTGCTGCTATTGGATTCGCAAGGAGAAGTCATCGATCGCGTTGCCTCGTATGCGGGAATCCGCACGGTGGGCAAAGTTCGCGACGCGGATGGTCATTGGCGTTTCACGTTGAACGGCGAACCGATTTTTCATTGGGGGCCGCTGGATCAAGGCTGGTGGCCTGACGGATTGCTGACACCGCCGTCCGATGAGGGGATGCGGTTCGATATCGAATTCCTGAAAGCGGCCGGCTTCAACATGATCCGCAAGCACATCAAGGTCGAACCGCGACGCTACTACTATCATTGCGATCGGCTGGGCATGATGGTGTGGCAGGACCACGTCAGCGGCGGCCAGAGTCCCCCCTGGACTCGGCTGCGTCCCGATCCCGAAGACGCGAATTGGCCGGAAGAACACCATCAACAGTTCATGCTGGAACTCCGGCGGATGATCGACACGTTGGAGAACCACCCCTCGATCGTGGTTTGGGTGCCGTTCAACGAGGCTTGGGGCCAACACCGCACGATGGAGGTGGGCCAGTGGGTCGTCGATCGGGATCCGTCGCGATTGGTGAACATCGCCAGCGGCGGCAACTTCTGGCCCGTGGGCGATATCGTCGACGCTCACAGTTATCCGCAGCCGGTCTTTCCCTTCCACCAGGGAAAAGGGGGCCGCTTCGATGACTTTATCAAGGTCATGGGCGAGTTCGGTGGCCACGGCTATCTGGTGTCCGGCCACTTGTGGGACCCTCAGCGAGAGAGTTGGGGTTATGGCGGTCTGCCCAAAACGAAGGAAGAATTCGTCGAGCGTTACATGACCTCGCTGAACATGTTGAACGATCTGCGACAACAAGGGATCAGCGGCGGCGTCTACACTCAGACGACCGATGTCGAAATCGAGATCAACGGCTTGATGACCTACGATCGGCGAGTCATCAAGATTCCCGCCGAGGAATTGGCGGAATTGAGCGAAATCTTGTTTGACGATCCTTGATGTATCCCGAATCCTTTTATCGCGGTTCTGACATTGCAACCCGAACGGAGAGTACCATGTCCAAGTCCCCACGTGCAACAAACGTCGAACGTCGTCGTTTTCTTCAGTACACCGGCACCGCTGCCGCTACGGTGGCGGCCATGTCCCACGGCATTCCTGCGGTCCACGCAGGCGAGGACAATACGATCCGGCTGGCCCTGCTGGGCTGCGGCGGCCGGGGAAACGGGGCGGTGGGAAACGCACTGAAGACCGCGAATCAGGGGCCGATCAAGCTGTTTGCTTTGGCGGACGTTCACGAAGGATCGGTCGAGAGCTCGTTCAAAACCCTGTCCCGACGGCACGAGGACCAGGTCGACGTGCCGCAGGATCGGCGCTTGGTCGGCTTCGACGCCTACAAGCGAGCGATCGATATGCTCCGGCCCGGCGACATCGCCATGTGCACCACGCGATCCTACATCCGCCCGCTGCACGTCGAGTACGCGGTGGCCAAGGGAATCAACGTGTTCATGGAGAAACCTTTTGCGTCCGACCCGGCCGGTCTGCATCGGATGCTGCGAGCTGGAAAAGAAGCCGAAGAGAAAGGTTTGAAGATCGCAGCCGGCTTGCAATGCCGCCACTCGCCCGCTCGCGCCGCCCTGATCGATCAGATCAACAGCGGCGCCATCGGTGACTTGCAATACGTGCGAGCCAATCGTTTGACCGGACGCCGCTGGATGGGCGACCAGGGGGCTCGATCCAACGATCTGATGGCCCAGTTGCACTTCGGGCGAATCCCGTTGCTTTGGGTCGGGTCGGGGCACATGGTCGACAATCTGATCCACCAGATCGACGAATGTTGCTGGCTGATGGACGCCTGGCCGGTCAGTTGCCACGGGATGGGCGGACGCGAGGTGGGCAGCACCGACCGCGGCCAGAACATCGATACCTACTCGATGGAATTCACCTTCCCCGACGGCCGGAAAGCCTTCTGCGGCTTCCGCCGTGCGCAAGGAGGTTTCAACGAGTTCGCCACGTTCGTCCACGGTTCAAAGAAAGCCGGCCAGTTCTCGGGCAATATCCACGCGGCGACCGTGCATATTTTCAAGGACCAGCGGATTGCGTCGGATAACATCGAATGGTCGCCCACCGACGACGCTCACAGCCCCTGGGATTACCAGTGGATCGACTTCATCGATGCCATTCGCAACGACAAACCGTTCAACCAGGCCCGGCGAGCCGTGTACGCCGATTACGCTTCGCTGATGGGCCGAGCGGCCTGCCATTACAATCGGATCGTCACGTGGGACGAAGTCGTCGATTCGCCGTTCCAGTTCTGCGATTACCTGGATGAACTGGACTACGACAGCCCGGCGCCCGTCCAAGCGGACGAAAACGGCTTCTTCCCAGCCCCTGCGGCGGGCGAATGGGTCGAACTGTAGACTCGCTTTCGGACAACGACGAACCACATCGGAAGCAAGAAACAACAGGGGTATTGCATGAGATTCACCGTGGCCGTCCGCGCGTTTTTCGCCGCCTTGTTCCACGCAAATATGGCCGAACGCATCGCCCAGGCGCTGCGACCGGAGGAGGATTCATCCGCGGCGCCCAAGATTGCGGCGTCGCCCAAGCCGCAACAGGCGACTCCGCCGGCGCCCAAGCGGCCCGTTCGCAGCGATGCCGTTTCGCTGCTGGCCGCGTTGCAGCGCGAGGCTCGCTTTGTGGACCTGGTCCAAGAGAACTTGGATCAGTACAACGACGAGCAGGTCGGCGCGGCGGCTCGCGACGTGCTCCGTGATTGCCGATCCGTTCTCGACCGGTTGTTCCAGTTGCAGCCGGTGGTCGATCACCAAGAGGGCCAGTCGGTGGACGTTCCGGCCGGTTTCGACACCGGTCGTTTCCGCTTGGTCGGCAATGTGGTGGGCCAGCCACCGTTCTCGGGCAGTCTGGTCCACCACGGTTGGCAGGCGATGCGATGCGAAATGCCTGGATGGTCCGGCAGCGACGAAGCGGCCAATGTGGTCGCTCCGGCGGAAGTCCAATTGCCGTGAACCCGACCGTTGGGATCAACCGGCCCATCCCTATGCTAGCAGGAAGGACACCATGAGCGCACAATTCGCTGTCGGGATCGACTTGGGTACCACCAACAGCGTCCTGGCCTATGCTCCGTTGGATGCTGACCAGCCGGAGATCCGGGTGTTGCCCATCGGGCAACTGGTCGCGGCTGGTACGATCGAACAGCGGGATCAACTGCCGTCATTCATTTATTTGGCCAGCCAGCACGAAACCGGTCAAGGCACGTTCGATTTGCCATGGGCATCCGACCTTGATTTCGCCGTCGGCGA
>SKKK01000317.1 GCA_007121535.1 Planctomycetaceae bacterium
CCCATCATCACGTACAGGCACTGGCCGTCCCCATCGAACGCCGTCTATGAAGTGAGCGGCAAGGCGTTAGCCGCCGGTTTTCGGTCCGCCTCGGCGGCGAACGCCGTTCCGCTCACCTGCAATCTCGACAGATCAGGCCAACCGCTGAGAGGCCGTAACAAAACCGCCCAAGTGGGGCAGGATCTCCGAGACCGACGCGGTCTTGTTTGGGGCCTCTTAGCCCGTCACCGGCTGGTTTTGACGATTCCCAGCCTTCTGGTGCTTGGCAGGGGGTGGTACCAATCGACTCGCATCGTTTATAATCTATGAGAAGAAGGGCATAAGGCGGGGTCGTGTACTAGATTCGATGACCCAGACTTCAGCAATTCGGGGAGTTCAATCCAATGAAAGGCATAAGCCAGAGAGGTCTTCCCCTGCTGGCTTTGCGGTGGCCACCGTCAAGATCCAGCGGTTTACGTCGAGCTTGGATACCAATTGTCCTGTTCGCGATGGTTGGTATGGCAATTTGGTTCGCAAGACAGGGCACAATGAATTCCGATCAACGTGACTTCTCGAACGCCACGATGTCCGACGCGTTCGACCCGTCGGCGGATGACGACCGATTCCGCGATGCGCGGCGCACCATGATCGAGCATCACTTGCGAAAGCGGGACATCACCGATGTTCGGGTGCTGGACGCCATGCAGCGCGTCCCGCGGCACCGGTTCGTCCCGGACAAAGTGCGTGATTCAGCCTACGAGGATCGACCGTTGCCCATCGGTCGCGGTCAAACCATCTCGCAGCCGTACATCGTCGCGCTGATGACGCAATTGGCCCGACCTAAACCGGATTCACGAGCCCTGGATGTCGGAACCGGTTCGGGATACCAGGCGGCCGTGCTAGGCGAATTGTGTCGCGAGGTTTACAGCATTGAAATTGTCGAAGAATTGGCGGAGCGGGCCTCAGCGCTGTTGGAACGTCAAGGCTATGACAACATTCATGTGCGGTCCGGGGATGGCTACCAAGGGTGGAAGGAACATGCCCCGTTCGACCTGATTATTGTGGCTGCCGCTCCGGCCCATGTTCCGAAACCGTTGATCGAGCAACTGGCGCCGGGTGGACGAATGATCATTCCGGTGGGGCAGTTTCAGCAGGATTTGATGATTATCGAAAAGTCTGAGGACGGTACAGTTAAGCAATGGGCGGAAATTCCGGTCGCGTTCGTTCCCATGACCGGCGAAGCTCAGCGAGACAAATAAGAAACGGATGCTCAAAGGTCGATTGACCGATGATTTGTTGAGGGCGACCGTTTGTCCCATGTAGAAAGGAAAGGATGCAAGCCATGCGATCTATGGTAATTCCAACCAGTACGTTACTGATGACGTGTTTATTCGCGTCGATCGCCACGGCGAACGAAGGTACCGTCGTTCGCGGCGCCTTCGGGCCTCGAGTCATCGGTGGGCCAGTCCAGCCGCAATCGAGGACTCGGTTCGAACGAGGAGTCCAACGCGGGCCCACAGGTGAGATTCTGGGCCTACAGCGGAACGTTCGTCCTCGAGACCCGTGGGGCGAAGGCCCTGAACCATCGACACTGCCGCCCGTCCGGCAACGCAACCAGATGTTCGGTTACGATCGACAGGCGATCCGTTCGGCGGTCCCCGACGTCTGGCCGACCTGGCCGACGCCGGCCCGACCTCCTGCCGTGACTCCGGCCGAGCCGCGTCCGACGGTTCCGCCCGAGGTGGTGCCTTTCCGCCCCGTGCAACCACGCCCGGCCGTGCAACCGCAACCGCAGCGTCCGGCCGATACGTGGTTCCGAGCACCGCAGCGCTAGCCCGGAGTATTCGTAACCCCAAAGCGTAAGCGAGGAAGTCCTGGCATGATCCTCGCGAACGCTTCGGGTTACGGGCCGAAGCGAGACACGGCCGAACGTGACTGGTACGGGCCATGGATCGATTGGATGGTCAGGCATTCGTCACGATCGTCCAGCACCAGCACTCGGTAACGTTCGCCGCCTTGATCGACGCGAACGACAATATGTCCCTGGTCCGCGGCAACCTTGGGCATGTAGTAGTCGACATACTTCTGCCCGACTTCGACCTTATAGTCATCGATCAGACTGGCGACGCGTTCGTTGTAGCGTTCCAGAAAATGCTCGGCGCGGCCCGGCCAGAGGCCGTTGGTCAGAAACACGTCGCGCGGACCCGGGTAGATGGACTCGTCAAACAACCGCTCGAACACGTGCGGTCGCGGCTGAATGACAGCCCAGACGTGCACGATGTGAACCCGAGGCTGAAGTCGAGCGAGGAAATCCGGGTGTGCCTGCGAGCCGTGATGGTTCGCCACGTGCACGTCGACGGGGCCGATGACCGGAGCGACTGCTTTCTCCATGGGTTCCTGCAAATCAGCGCCCAGATAGTAGCCGAAGTCGCCGTAGCGCAATACGAAAGCGGCGCTCATCATGTTCTCGTCGCCCGCGTCGGCGATGACCTGTCGAGTCGAACTGCCCTCGCCGGTCCAGACCTGGCCATTCACAGCGAGGTTACGGATTCGGAACCGGGGAAAGCGTTCGGGGGCGAAACGCAGCACCAACTGATCGTCCCGCCCTGCCTGGAACCGTTGCAGTTCCATCCCCCGCTCCACCTGTCGCTCGACGAATTCCCGATAGCGCCGCGTGGTTGCGTTGTCGGGAAACGAGGCGTCGTCGGGGCCGGCGCGATCGAGCATCTTGCGGATCGGCGCCAATCCCGCGACGTCCGCAATCGCGTTGATATGGTCGCCGTGAAAATGGCTCATCACCGCGAAATCGAGCACCGGTTCCTGACGATCAGGATGCCGCGCCCGGATGTATCGTCCGATCCATTCGCCGGTCGGCCGGGACGCATCGGGCCGCCGCGGCGGAATGTAACCCGTGGGCCTCGCGGCGTCCGGCAGATCACCCGCATCGAACAACATCGTGGTCCCGTCCGGAAACACGAAAAACGTCGTATCACCGCGGCCGGTGTTGATGTGGTGAATCTCCAAGCTGCCCTCCTCCCAAGCGGGCAGCGTCTCGCCCACGGTGGCGTCATCACCAACCGCCGCCGAGCAGAAACTCAGGCCAAACGTCAAAACAATACCAATCGTCGAACACAAACTCATGCGAATCATCGAAAACCTCCAGGGCAGTACTTAACGCCCGAATGAATTACAACCGCTCGGCAATCAGGCCTTGTGGATCTTCCCCGGCGATGCCTGCACGTCTTTGGTAGCATTGCGGGTGTCTACTACCAGGGGAGCATGGCGCGCGATAAAGGACCAGTCGTAGTTCGAGTGGTCGGTGGCGATCAGCACACAATCCTGCTGGGCTAGGAACTCGGCGGTCAGTTCCTGACTGGATAGTTCCGCCACCCGGTAATGCCGCATCGAGGGCAGCACCGGAATGTGTGGATCGTTGTAACTGAGGATCGCTCCGCGTTCGGCCAACAGCTCCATCAACTTGAACGAGGGGCTTTCCCGAGGGTCGTCGATGTCCTTCTTGTAAGCGACGCCCAAAACGGCCACTCGGCTTCCGCGAACCGGTTTTCCCGCGTCGTTCAACGCCGTCACCAGCCGATCGATCACGTAGTGGGGCATGCTGTGATTGATCTCGCCGGCCAATTCGATGAAGCGTGTCGACAGCTCGTGGCGACGAGCCAACCAGCTCAGGTAGAACGGATCGATGGGGATGCAATGGCCGCCCAGACCCGGACCCGGGTAAAAGGCTTGGAAGCCGAACGGTTTGGTCTTCGCCGCTTCGATCACCTCCCATACGTCGATCCCCAGACGATCGAACAAGACCTTCAGCTCGTTGACCATCGCGATGTTGACCGCTCGGTAAGTGTTTTCCAGGATCTTGCAAGCCTCGGCCACCTCGCAACTGGAGACGGGAACCGTCTGGACGACAGCCGCCGCGTACAGGGTGTTCGCCAAGGCCAGGCTGGTCGGATCCAGGCCGCCCACCACCTTGGGGATGCGGCTGGCCGAAAAGTCCGGATTGCCCGGATCCTCGCGTTCCGGGCTGTACGCCAGGAAGAAATCGATGCCCGCTTGCAGGCCTGTTTCTTGCAGGATCGGCAGGATCACATCCCGGGTGGTGCCCGGATACGTTGTGCTCTCCAACACCACCAACTGGCCGGGGCGCAAATGAGCGGCGATTTGGCGAGCCGTCGCTTCGACGTACGTCAAATCCGGGTCGCGACTGTCGCTCAGCGGCGTGGGGACACAGATCAGCAGCGCATCCGCCTCGGCCAATCGCGTCAGATCGGCCGTTGCCGAAAAACGACCCTCGGCCAACCACTCGGCGATCCACGCGGACGGCACGTGCTTGATGTAACTTTCGCCTGCCATCAGCCGCTTGGGCTTTTCCGGATCGACGTCGTAGCCGATCGTCGGGAATCCGGCCTTGATGAACGCTTGCAACAGCGGCAGGCCGACATAGCCCAATCCGATGACCCCGATCATCGCTGACCGATCTTGAAAACGCGATTTCAACAATTCGCCCGGTACTCTCGCTTCGTCCATAAATCACGACCTGCTTCATATTTTACGGGAATACGCACTCGGAAACCAAGCATGCAGCCAGAAGGATGGCAGGCATTCAAGATTTGACAAATCAGCAACCAGCGTAACGGGCAACGGGACCAGGGGCAAGCAGGGACGGTAGTCGCGTCCGGTCTCGTGAATTTTGGCGTCCGGACGCCGCAACGATCCGCAAGACCAACGTCCCCGTATCAGTGATCGCACAGATTGCTCAGATTCCGCGATGATTCTCAGCCTGTTTTGATTCCGCGAGACTTTGAGTCTTGGGGTTCTGGAGTGTCGCCACCATGCGCAGTTGCTGGAGCGATCCCCATGCCCTGTTCGTGGGCATCAAAGCGGGCAGGAACGGCATCGCTCACGCCCATCAGGACTTGGGCAGCTTTATCCTGTATGGTCTGGGCGAACGCTGGATTCAGGACATGGGGACCGAGGGACAGATCTATCAGGGCCACCGGCACGGTCTGCCTCAATCTCAGTTTTACCGAGTCCGAGAGGAGGGCCATAACACGCTGGTCCTGAATCCCGGTCCCGGCTACTCGCAGGGCGCCCGAGCCGAAGCCAAATTCGTCCGTTTCGAGCACATGCCGGACGAAGCTCTGGCGGTGGTCGATTTGACCGACGCCTACAGCGACCACGCCGTTTCAGCCACTCGCGGCTACCGCTTCTTCGCACAGCGACGCGCCCTGCTGGTGCAGGACAAACTGGAGCCGAAGGACACGGCCGAACTCTGGTGGTTCGCCCACGGTGCCGCCAACACCGCAATGACCCTGGATGAAACGGGCCGTGAGGCGATCCTGCAACGCAACCAGAAGTTCTGCCACGTGTATCTGCTGGAACCCGCCGATGCCGTCTTGACGATCATGGATGCCCAGCCTTTGCCCAGCTCGCCCAATCCCGACATCCAGAATCCGAACAAGGGCATCTCCAAGCTGGCCATCCATCTTCCCGAAACCAAGTCGACAACGATTGCCGTGCTGTTTGTCCCCCGTCTTGGCTCGGAACCCGTACCCGAGATCCCCGTCACGATAACCCCGATCGAGGCTTGGAAACTGGACGTGAACGAAACTCCATGATGACCTCCAACACGAGGGTTTCGTTTGTCGAGGCGACTTCTTGATGGGTGGCATGTATCCGCATCGGTTTGGATCGTTTTGGTGACGACGAACTTTGAGTCACGTATCAAGGCTGAAGCTGAGTGCCTGGTTGCCGGCAGAAAGCCGTGCTCTGGCCAGCACACTAATAGTAGGGCCTATCTTCAGTGCCATCCACCAGGGATTCGAATACATCTAAGCAGAGCGTCTCGGAGATGAATCGCGAGCTGCCGTCGCGCATGCCGACCTGGACGCCGCCAACGTGAGGGCTGCCGATGCCGTCCTGCTCGGCGTCGCGGCGATTGATCCCCAAGATCGCGATCGATCGAGTCAGTTCCGACGCGGGCTCCATCCAGCCGATCGGCTTCTCACGCTCGACGACCAGGATTCGGTTCATCTGCAAATCGTCCAGCGACATGCCTTGGCCGGCGGGAAATGCCGAGTTTTCGCCGACGATGACCGAGTAGCTGGTCTGGCCCGGCAGCAGTGCGGTGCTGGGGCATCGATAGATGGCGGGCGCGGCGTCATGGAACTGGCGGTTGTGCTGGCTGTCCCAAGGTTCGTCCAGCCGCAACTTGTCGAACAACTGCCCTTCGCCCAGATAAGGCAACAGCAACACGCGCCAGCTATGCAGCGGTTCGCCTGACGCATCGACCGTATACGCCGGTGGCAGCGTGCCGTGCCGACGCTCGTAAATCAGCATGGCCAACACGATGCGTTGAAGGTTGTCTTGACATCTCGATCGGAAAGTTGCCTCGTCCCACGCCTGAACCGCAGGCATCAGAACACTGGCCATCAGATCCCCCAGGCCCAGCGACCGTCTGTTGATCATCAGGCTGTCTTGTAGCGTCAACTCCGGCGGATGCAGAATAAGAACGTCTCCCCAGTCGTTGTAGTGCTCGTTGACCCGTTGCATGACCACATTCCAGTCGAAGGCGAAATAGGCGACAAGGCCAGGATGGAATCTTTCCATGTGACGCCACTCCGAGAAGAACCCTGATAGCGACTCGTCGCCAACCGCCATCGCTTGCAACAAGTCCAACGCGTAGTAACGTTCCGTCCGCCGGATCTGATTCATTTCCAGGCGGACAGGAATCGCGTTCAGTTCGTCTAAGAAACGGAGCAGTTGTTCCTCGCTAGGCGACGATTCCCGCTCTGCGGCAATGCCCACAGCAGCCGCAACTCCCCGGATCGCGATACCCACCAAAGCATGAACGATCGCTTGCTGAGCCTCCAGATGGCGGCCGAGACGCTTACAGGAAATCACGTCGGTAATCGCTCCGTCGATATCGCCGGTCCCGATCCGGTACTGGGCACGCGCTTGGAGCATCCGAGCGAACGCGCGCACCCTCCCTATATCTGAAAAAAAAGTCATGTTCCCCAAGATCGTCGGATGCTCGGATCGAGTCAGAGGAATGCAGAACGTCGGTTTGCGCACGGCGTCCCCGACCAGGTCGAGCACGGGCGCACTCTGTTCCAGCCAGAGGGCCATCATCGGCAGATCGTCCAGTGTCCAGGGCTCATGGACCTTGCTCTCCAAGTCGTAGAGCTGTTTCTCATCAAGGCCCTCGCGGTCAACGTACTTCCGGAAATACTCAAAGGGTTCCATGAACGTCATCGTAGGTTTCACAGCCGGATCAAGGCCCAGTTTCTCGTAGACTTGTGCGACCCGGGCCTCTCTGTCGATTCCTTTGTCTGACTCCCACTCGGTGTCCTCCGAAACCCCCAGCGCACGCACGATCAGCCGGTAGCCGTTATCGTCCGTTTTCATCTCCGGGGGGTACAGTTCCTGCTCCAAAGCCGCGAAATAATCGACTCGCGTACCATCCGACGTCAACGGCTGAGTGATGTAGGTGGTCTCTTTCGAGATCCTCAACGGCGGCGTTCGCAGAAGATTCCAATACAAGAACACGGCCAGCACCACGAGCGGAACCCCACCGTACTTGGCACAACCTGTGAAACGTCCGAACCGCGATTTTGGCTGGATGGGCATTGCTTCCTGAGCCCGATCGACCACCGCACCATTCTCATCCGAGGCCATCGATGTTGGAGGCTGTTGTTCCGAGGCGCCGGAGCCCATTTTATCGCCTTGGGTCATGACACAACTCCTTGTGATGTCGGCACTCAGCAGCGCGGGGTCGAATTCAGTGATCCAAGTCACAAGCATCCGCTTCTGTTCTGTCGCACTTCGGGCCGTCTTTCGCGGGGCATTGTGCCTTCTATTGATTTTACCATCGCGACTCTTCGACGGGCAAGCGGGGGCAAAGACGATCCCACGGCAACGTGCTTCTCATCGATCATGCCGGCATCGCAGGCGGGAGGTCATCGGGCTCGGGAGTCGTTTTCGGTTAAAGCGTTTTCCATGTGTCGAATGGTCGGCCGATTTCCGGCCCCCACCGGTCCTGCACCGGTGGAGGCCAGGTCTGGCAACGACCGCGCCGACCCCCGTCACCGCATTTCCGCCCCCCACCGGTCTTGCACCGGTGGAGGCCAGGTTTGGTAACCACACGCGCCGGCCTCCGCCACCGCGTTTCCGGCCCCCACCGGCGCAGGGTCGCTGTTGGGTCAAAGGGAAGAAGGATAGGATTGGGGGACGAGGTGCGCGTTAGTTTCCAAACCGGGCTCCCACCGGTGCAGGACCGGTGGGGAGCTAGTTTCCAAACCGGGCTCCCATCGGTGCAGGACCGGTGGGGAGCTAGTTTCCAAACCGGGCTCCCATCGGTGCAGGACCGGTGGGGAGCTAGTTTCCAAACCGGGCTCCCACCGGTGCAGGACCGGTGGGGAGCGAGAG
>SKKK01000262.1 GCA_007121535.1 Planctomycetaceae bacterium
AACGCCCTCCTACCGCTTGTAAAACACGGCGAGACCCGCTAGGTTAGGGGTTTGTTTACTTGTCCGCCCGGTTGTCCACCCGGCGGTCCGTACCCGTTGCGAATCGAATCGAGGCTTCTTCCACAATGGTCGCTGCGTCATGAAAGCCATCCTTGCTGAAAAACCGTCGGTTGCCCGCGAAATCGCTCAGGTGCTGCGCGCTAGCGCACGCCACGAGGGATACTTCGAGGGCCAGGGTTACCAAGTGACCTGGGCCTACGGGCACTTGGTGACGCTGAAGGAACCGGACGAATACGACCCGGCGTGGAAGAAGTGGACGCTGGACGCGCTGCCGATCCTGCCCGAGCGGTTCGAGCTGAAGACGGTCGACGACAAACGTTCCCGCCAGCAATTCGCGATCGTCAAGCGCGTGTTCGCCGCCGCCGACGAAATCATCTGCGCGACCGACGCGGGCCGCGAGGGCGAGCTGATCTTCCGGTACATCCTGACGCTGACCGGATGCGCGAAAAAGCCGTTTCGCCGTCTGTGGCTTAGTTCGCTGACGACCAAGGCGATCCGCGATGCGTTTGCCCGTTTACGGCCGGGACACGATTACGACAACCTGTACGCGGCGGCCCGTTGTCGCAGCCAGGCGGATTGGATCGTCGGGATGAACGGCACGCGTTGCTTCACCGTCCGATTCGGCGGCAGCGGGATGCTGTGGAGCGTCGGACGGGTGCAGACCCCCGTGCTGGCCATGATCGTGCGACGCGACGACCAGATCCGCACGTTCCGCCCCGAGCCCTTCTGGGAACTGACGACCGAGTATCGCGAGGCGTTGTTTCGATTCGCGGGCGATCGGTTCACCGACGAAGCGGCCGCGCAAGAGATGCTGGATCGAGTCGTCGGCCAGTTGCTAACGATCACCAAGATCGGAAAACGCCGCGAGCGGGTTCAGCCTCCGCAGCTTTACGATCTGACCGAGCTGCAACGCGACATGAATCGCCGCTTCGGACTGTCGGCAGCCGCAACGCTGCAAGCCGCCCAAGCCTTGTACGAGGCCAAGCTGATCACGTACCCCCGCACCGACTCGCGGTACCTGAGCAAAGACATGCAAGGCGAGGTGCCGCAGATCCTGGAACAGCTCCGCACCCTGCGTCCCGAAGACATCGGACGTTTGCAACTGGACTCGCTGCGCTTCACCAGCCGGATCGTCAACGATGCCAAGGTCACCGACCATCATGCGATCTTGCCGACCGGGAAGCTGCCCGACGGACTGGCCGGCCCGCAAGCTCGCGTGTTCGAATCGATCGTGACCCGTTTGATCGCCGCGTTTTATCCGCCGTGCGAAAAGGAGGTAACCACGGTAGACGCTCAGTCAGCCGACGTGCCGTTTCGCGCTCGAGGATACTGCGTCCTCGAACCCGGGTGGACGATCCTCGAGCCCCGCAAACCGAAAAAGCCGACCAAGCAGGACGACGACAGCGAAGACGACGCGCAGACGTTGCCCGAATTCACCGTCGGCGAAAGCGGACCGCACAAACCGTCGATCCGTCGCGGCGAGACATCGCCGCCCAAAGCCTACACAGAGAACACGCTGCTGGGCGCCATGGAGACGGCCGGTCGTATGGTGGAAGAGGAAGCGTTGCGCGAAGCGCTGAAAGAAAAAGGGCTGGGCACCCCCGCCACCCGTGCGGCGATCATCGAAACGCTGCTGAAACGGGACTATATCCGACGCGAAAAGAAGAACTTGACGGCCACCGATCTGGGACGCTACCTGATCGCGGTGGTCCAAGATCCGGATCTGAAGAGCCCCGAAATGACCGGGCAATGGGAGTCGAAGCTGCGACAGATCGAGGCCGGTCGATTGGAACCGCGGCGATTCATGGACGAGATCGCGGACTACACGCGACGCATCGTGGCCGTCCGCCAATCCGATCCCGTCGACCAGCAGCATTGGGGACCGTGCCCACGTTGCGGCCGACCGGTGATCCAAGGCAAACAGGCTTTCGGTTGCAGCGGCTGGCGCGACGGCTGCTCGTTCGTCCTACCACCTGAATGGCAAGACCAGCCGCTGAACCATGACGAGATCCGTTGCCTGCTGCAGCGGCGATCATTGTTGACCCCTCGCCCCAGTCCCGACGGGGGCGACGTGGTCCTGACTCTGACCGACACGGGCTGTTTGATTGAAATCCCGTTGCCACAGGCTCGCCCGCGAAAAAAGGGGCATACGAAATCGTCGGGCTCCACCCGCCGCAAAACGAAGTCCGATTCGGGAAGGAGCGAAGGCCGCCGAAGGCGCGATGGCGGTAGCGATGCTGATACCGTTACCGATCCGGCATCGAAGAAGTTGGGGGTTTGCCCCTGTTGTGGGGCCGAGGTGATCGAGCAGAAGAAATCGTATAGCTGCAGCAGATGGCGCGAGGGCTGTAAAATGGTGATCTGGAAGACGATCGCCGGAAAACGGATCTCGTTGCGCTTGGCCCAAACGTTGCTGAAAGAAGGCCAGACCGTGATGCAAAAGGGCTTCCGCTCCAAGGCGGGCAAGCCCTTCCAGGCACGCCTGAAATTGGTCGATGGCCGAGTTGAATTCGATTTCTCCGATTGAAGTCAATTCAACAACAAACCGGCGCCCGGCCCCACGGGCAGACCGGCCAGCATCCAGACGCTCAACAGGATGATCCACAGAATCAAAAACACCACCGAATACGGCAGCATGGTGGCGACCACCGTCCCGATCCCGGCCCGAGGCTCGTAGCGTTCGAAGAAAGCCACGATCAACGCAAAGTACGACATCATGGGCGAGATGATGTTCGTGGTCGAATCGCCGATACGATACGCCGTCTGAACCAACTCGGGCGAGTACCCCAACAGCATGAACATCGGGATGAAGATCGGCGCCATGATCGCCCACTTGGCCGACGCGCTGCCCATCACCAGATTGATCGCAGCGGTCAATAGGATGAATGTCGTCAACAGCGGAATCGGCCCCAACCCCGAGGCACGTAGCAGTTCGGCGCCTCGAACGGCCAGGATCAAACCCAGATTGGTCCAACGGAAATAGGCCACGAATTGAGCGGCGAAAAACACCAGCACCATGTACGTGCCCATGGTCTGCATGGCCTTGCCCATGCACTGGATCACCTCGGTATCGTTGCGCAGGGTCCCGGCCGCCCATCCGTAGACGATCCCGGCCAAAGCGCCCAGGATGAAAATCGCCGTCACGATGCCCTGCAACAAAGGCGACTGCAACACGCTGCCCGTTTCCGCATGACGCAAAAATCCCTGTTGCGGAATCAAACCGATCAGCACCAGGACGACCAGAAGTCCGGTAACCAACCCTGCCAGCACCAAACCGATCTTCTCCCGACGTTCCAAGGGCCGCAACGGCTCGGGCACCTGATCACCGCGATATTCGCCCAGCCGCGGAACCACCATCCGCTCGGTGACCCAAGTCCCGGCGGCCGCGATCATGAAGGTCGAAGCGACCATGAAGTAATAATTGCACGCCGGGTTGACCGAGTACGATGGATCGATGATCCGAGCGGCTTCTTCGGACAGCCCGGACAAGAGTGGGTCGATTGTGCCCAGCAGCAGATTGGCGCTGTACCCACCGGAAACCCCGGCGAACGCCGCAGCCAGACCCGCCATCGGATGCCGACCGACCGCCAAGAAGATCGTCGCTGCCAGCGGAACCAGCAAAACGTACCCCACCTCGCTGGCCGCGTTGGAAAGCACCCCGGCCATCACGATCACAAATGTCAGCAGCCGTGGCGGCGCGGACAACACCAACAGCCGCAAAAGGGCGCTGACCAACCCGCTGCCCTCGGCCACGCCGATGCCCAGCATGGCGACCAACACCGTACCCAACGGCGCAAAACTGGTGAAATTATCGATCGTTTCCGTCAAAATGCGATGCAGACCGTCCACCGAAATCAGATTCACCGGCCGGATCGTCTCGCTCGTCGACGGGTGCTGTACCGAAACGTCCCATAGGCTGAACCCCCAGGACAGAACCAGCACCCCGGCAGCCAGCAGCGCAAACAACGTTGCCGGATGCGGCAGCGCATTGCCCAACCGTTCGATCACGGTCAAGCATCGATCGACGATCGTTCGTGAAGAACCAGCTTGATCAGTCACCCGGGACGCGACCTCCTCGAGATATAGACGGAAAAGTTCCGACCTCGCAACGTCTTCATTCGACAAACTTCAGTGCATTGGTCAACAGGCATCGCTCAGGCTCTGTCAGATGAGGCCTTGATCGCAATCTTGCGAAATAAGCACCCGGCCAGATATTTCTTGTTGGAATCGGGCGAAAGGGGTCGGGAGTCGTTTTCGGGTGAACCGCTTCCCATATGGTAGATCGTTGGCCGAAAACGACTCCCGACCAAAAACCGAACCACTCAAACCGCGAGCTTCCTGGCTTAGTTCAACGACTACGATTACCGGGGCCGCCCCAGTGACGTTTCCCCTTGTGAGGAGGTCGTCGCGGCCTCCGGGGCATCGTTTTGTTCTGCCTTCGTGCCGGGGTCGATGATACGATCCGCAACCTGAACTCGCCGATCATTGAACATCGCGGCCAATTTGCGAACATCATGCCCTGCGGCGATCGACATTTCTTTGCGCACGCGACGGACTTCGCTGTAGCTATCCATTGTCAGTACGCCTCGACTGCCTCGATCACAGCATCGTTGACATCCAGCAATGGGAGACGCGATACCAATGCCAGCATATCGGCCTTGTTCGGGAACTCGCCGGCACTGAGTTCCGTTTCCACGGCGAGGCTTGTCACGAGTTCGTCAGCTCCTGACTGTGCAGCGTCGAGCCAGCGGCGCGTCCAATGCTCACGAGCCACCAAACGATGCCCAAGGGCAACCATGCATTGATTGTACCACAGGACACTCCGGAAGCAACAGCAGGAAACCGTACCCAGGCGGGCATTCGATCTTCTTCTACACCAAGGATACCGGCAAGCCGATCCGCTTCACCTCGCCGGCCTTCGCCCTGACCGACATCCAGCGGATTCCCAAGTACCGGCGTTTCAACACCCGCGAGCACGTTTGCCAGTTGTGGTGACTCGAATACGGCAGCCGGCTCGATACCGTCCACGACACCGAACGGATCAAGTGGGAGCTGTGGCGGGTGATCTACGGTGTGTGGAACTATATCAAGAACTCCGGCCATTTCCCGGAGGCGGACACGATGACCCTGGAATGGGTAGGTTCGATTCCGGGCAAGCGCGAAAGCCGCCGCTTCGAGGGCGACGATACGCGCCAGCAGCAGTTTCGTGCTGGGGGAACTGCCGCCGTCAGGCGATTCGATTCCTCTGGATGCCTCGCGGGCGATGCTGCTGCCCGTGGCGGCCGCCCCTTTCTTCGCGGGCTATTCGGACCCCCGTTGCTACCGTTAACAAGCGTTCCATTTTCTCGTCGCCTGTCTTGCAGCACGATGAATCGTGGACTCCAACGAAACCTTCTCCCGACCCACTTCGCTGACCTCGATTGCGTCGACCAGTCGGCTATACCGATGGGATCAACGGCGGTATGATAGACGCCTGCGATTTTTGACCGTTTCCGACCTGGATGCTTCGAACCAACGATGAAGACCGACGAACTCCGCGAAAAATACCTCGCCTTTTTCCAATCCAAAGGCCACAGTCGCCAGCCCAGCGATGTCTTGGTGCCGACTTGGGATCCCTCGGTCCTGTTCACACCGGCCGGGATGAACCAATTCAAGGACCATTTCCTGGGCAAGGTCAAACTCGAGTTCACTCGGGCCACCACCTGCCAGAAATGCTTGCGAACCGGCGATATCGAAAACGTGGGGCGAACCGCCTATCACCACACGTTTTTCGAGATGCTGGGAAACTTCAGCTTCGGAGACTATTTCAAACGCGAAGCCATTTTGTGGGCCTGGGAGTTCCTGACGGACAAGGAGTGGTTGGGCATCGATCCCGATCGTTTGACGGTCTCGGTCTATCTGAACGACGACCAGGCTGCCGAGATCTGGCAACGCGACGTGGGGCTTTCGTCAGACCGGATCGAACGGATGGACGAATTCGACAACTTTTGGCCTGCCGGTGCGCCAAGCGAAGGCCCCGACGGCGTGTGCGGTCCGTGCAGCGAGATCTTCTACCACGATGATTTCGGTGATTCGGTCGAGATCTGGAATCTGGTGTTCACGCAGTTCCACCGAGTCGGTGATCCGCCCGACAACCTGCGTCCGCTGCCCAGCAAGAACATCGACACGGGGATGGGGCTGGAACGCGCCGCCGCTTGTTTGCAGGGAGTCCGGACGAATTATCATATCGACATCCTGCGACCGATCGTCGATGCCGCGGCCGAAGTCTGCGGGACAACGTACGAATTCGAATCGGATTCCGGTCGCCGTCTGCGAAGGATCACCGATCACGTTCGAGCCTGTGCGATGGCCGTTCACGAAAACGTGTACCCGGGTCCGCAAAAGGAAAAATACGTGATCCGCCGCCTGCTGCGGCGGGCGGTGTTGGATGGCCATCACATGGGTTTGCGCGACCCGTTCCTGTATCAACTGGTGCCGGTGGTGGCCCAGACGATGGAGGTTCCCTATCCCGAGCTGCAAGGCACGGTCGGGCGAGTGATGGAAGTGATCCGCAACGAAGAGGCGAATTTCTTCGGCACGATCGACGCCGGTCTGGCTCGCATCGAGAAGATCTTCGCCGAAATGAAGTCCGCCAACCGGGCCACGGTCGACGGCGCGGAAGCGGCCGACCTGTATCAAACCTATGGGGTGCCCCCCGAGGTCTTCGAGACCCTGGCGGCCGAAAGCAATCTGGCGTTCGATTGGGACGGGTATCGGCGAGCGATGGTCGAGCACGGCCAGGCGTCGGGCAAGGTGGTGCATACCGTGATGGGCGATCGCGGGCCGATCGATGCGGTCAAAAAGGTGCTGCACGAGACCGAGTTTGTGGGCTACGACACGATCGAAACGCAGGCCGAACTAAGGTTCATCGTGGCTCAGGGCCAGTTGTGCGATCATCTGGCCGAACAAGGACACGACCGGGAGATCATCCTGATCCTGAATCGGTCGCCCTTCTACGGCGAATCCGGCGGTCAGGTCGGCGATAGCGGAGAAATCGTGGGCAGCGATTTTCGCTTTCTGGTGCGCGATACGCAAAAGAACGGCTCGCTGCTGCTGCATCACGGCCATCTGGTCCAGGGCGAATTGCGCACCGGCGCCACCGTGACCGCTCGCGTCGATGAATCACGCCGCCAGGGCATCCGCCGCGCTCATTCAGCGACGCACATCCTGCATCATGCCCTGCAAAAAAATTTGGGCTCGCACGCCCAGCAACAAGGCTCGAAAGTGGACCAGGACTGGCTGCGATTCGATTTCACGAACATGGCGCCCGTGACGACCGAACAATTGGCTGCGATCGAGCGGGACGTGAATACCCGGATCGCGTCCGCCGAACCGATCGAGTGGCGGGTCGTGCCGCTGGCCGAGGCGCGCCAGGCAGGCGCGATGATGCTGTTCGGGGAAAAGTATCCCGATCCCGTGCGCATGGTGACCATGGGCGACTTTAGCCGCGAATTATGCGGCGGTACCCATCTGAACAACACCGGCCAGATCGGACCCTTGGAGATCGTTGGCGAAGAAGCCGTGGCGGCGGGCGTGCGAAGGATCATCGCCTTGACCGGCGACCGAGCCCAACAGTACCTCGATCAAACGCGATCGGCGCTGACCGAGGCGGCTCGCATCCTGGAAGCGGGGCTGCTGGCGGTTCCCCGGGCGGCCAATGCGCTGATCGCCGACGTCCGCGATTTGCGCAAGCTGCTGGCCAGCGGCGGAACGCTTCCGGGCGACCAGTCGCAGGCCTCGCCGTCCGGCGACGACGCCGAACTGAGTCCGGCGCAGATCAAAGCCGCGCTGCGCGACGCGGCTCGAGCCCTGAACGTCGCGCCGTTCGATGTCCCGCAACGATTGGCCGCACTGAAGAACGAAGCCCAGGATTTGCGTCGACAGATCGGCCAACTGGCTCAGTCCGGGGACCTGACCGCCGACGGGTTGCTGGAGCGGGCGGAAAAGATCGGCGACACCAAGGTGATCGTCACCCAGACGCCGGGAATCAACCCCAACTTGATGCGGCAATTGATCGACCAGATCCGCAAGAAAGCCGATTCTACCGCCGTTCTATTCGGTACGGCGATGGGCGACGATAAAGTCACCCTGATCGCTGGTATTAGCCGCGACCTGGTCCAACGGGGCTTGCGTGCCGGTGATTGGGTCCGCGACGTGGCTCAAGTGGTCGGCGGCGGCGGGGGCGGGAAACCCGATATGGCTCAGGCCGGCGGAAAACTGCCCGAGAAGCTGCCCGAGGCGATCGAGCTGGCCAAGACCAGAATTCGCGAACTGCTATCCACCGTGAAATGAATATCGGGATGACCAACCCAAACCGCAGGGCCCTGATACGCAACGCTGTGGAGCATTTTCGTAGCCGAATTCGCCAGAATTCGGTTATTCTTGAACGTTCCGAATTCTGGCGAATTCGGCTACGATCCTCTTGCACGCTCCTTTCTGAGTCCGAAAATCTTTCACAGCGTTGCCTGATGCGCCGCATGTTTCTCGCGATGCCCCTGATCGTGATTTCTTGCCTGGCAACCGTCGGTTGTGGGTGCAGTGGGTATCCGGAGAGCCGGTTTCGACCGATCGAGATCCCTGACGACGCGCCCGCCGAACTGATGGAGACCTTCCAGCGTCTGAATGCACCGGAGGCGTTGTCGCGCGCTCATGCCGCTCGTCAACTGGGCAAAGCACCCGAACCGCACCCGGCGATCATCACGTGCTTGCTGGCTGCCTTGGAGGACGAGAACATGATGGTGCGGATGGCGGCTGCCGAAGGACTGGGCAACGCGGGCAGCCCAAGGGCGATCGAAGCCTTGATCCAGCGGTTGCGGGACCGTCAGGAAGATCGTGAAGTTCGAGCGCGGGCGGCCGAATCGCTGGGACAACTACGGGCCGATCAGGCCGTGGACGTGCTGATCGCGGCGTTGAACGACAGCGTGTGGTACATCCGGCTGCAAGCGGTGAATTCGCTGGCCGCCATCAGAGATCCGGCGGCCGTGCCGCACTTGGAAATCGTGGCTCGTTACGACTCGGATTACTCGGTTCGTTCAGCGGCCGATCAGGCGTTGCAGGTTGTAAAGGTAGCGAATCAGCAGAAGGACGAGGATGACAAGGACGTTCACGATGGGGGTCACTCCGATTCGTAGTCTTGATGGTTAAGGTTCGGCGAAGAAACCACTGAGCGGAATGGCGCTAGCCACCGGTTCCCGTGCAGCGGAATGGCGCTAGCCACCGGTTCCCGTGCAGCGGAATGGCGCTAGCCACCGGTTCCCGTGCCGTGAACAAACCGGCGGCTAGCGCCGTGCCGCTCACGGGATAACCGACGGTTATTTCTCTGCCGATCGTAGACGCAGCGGACGGGATTACCGAGCATCCTTCAGCTTGCGCGTCAAGCGTGCGATGCGTTCGCCCAAACGGCGAGCCGCGTCGCGCTGACCTTCGCTGACGCCCGGATCCAGCGGACCGGTCATGGCCGACGAGCCCATTTCGCCCCACTCGGTGCCGCGCTCGACCGCTTCATAAAGTGGACCGGCAACGATCATCCGATTGCTGAGCATGAACAACAGCAGCGTAATCACCGTGTGCTCCTTGCCCCCGGTCTGGCCGCCTCCGGTCGAGAAGGCGCCGCCCACTTTGTTCGTAAAATCGACTTTCCACTTCCAGTTCCAATCGTCCATTGCCAGCTTCATCGTGCCGGGGATGCTGGCAAAATAGGTGGGACACCCCAGAATCAAACCGTCCGCCGCTTGCAGATCTTCGGCGGTACAATCCTCGACGCGTCGTATTCGAACCGCCACGCCGTCCACCCGCTGGACGCCCTCAGCAACCGCCTTGGCCATCTGCTGTGTGTTTCCCTGCAGCGAATAGTAGACAATCAACACCTGCGCCTGCGAAGCGTCAGACGCCGCATTCGCAGTCGGTTCCGCCGCCCTGCTGGCCATCGTCCAACCCATCAAGCACAGCAGCATACATCCGCCCAAACGACTGCGGCTTGTCTTCATCATACCGATCGCTCCTTAAGAGTTTCCCCAGGATCAAACCACCGTCCGCTTGATCACCAACCACGTCCGGTCTTCGGACACCTGCTCGCGGCAATGCTGCCCGGCGAAGGCTTCGATTCGGTCGACCAGGCCGTTGGCCGATATAGCATGGTGGCGTTGCACCAAACGCCATAACAATTTCGCTTTGCCCACCTTCAGCGACCGCTTGAAGCCTTGGCTGAAAACGACCAACGAATCGCCCACCTGCATCTGTTCCCGCTGAAGCGGATAGACCGCGTCGGGCTGCATACCAAGCGGCGAATCGTCGACCGTTGCCAGCGGTCGAGCCTGCGGGCCGACGATCGAGGCGTCGATCGGCCCTGCGGAGGCACATTCGATACGTCCCGACGCGGGCTGGATCTTGGCGTAAAACAACGCGGCGAACTGGTCGCCCGCCGAAGCCGACCAGAGCGTCTCGTTGGTTCGCTCGACCAACTGTTGCGCCGAGTGCCGATAGTTGGCGTGAGCCTTGACCGTCGAGTGGAGCGCCGCAGAGGTCAATCCGGCTTCGACCAACCTGCCTTGCGCGTCGCCCACAACGATGCCCAACGTGCCGTCAGGCAGCACGAACCAGTCATGAAAATCGCCGCCCAAATAGTCGCCTTGAATCGTCTTGCCCGCGATCTCCCAACCGTGCAACAGCGGCTTGATTCGCGGCAGTCGCTGGTCCTGCCAGCGACCCGCATGACGCAATTGCCGCCTGATCGAACGGACGTCCATCGCTTGATGCAACAGCATCTCGCGTTCCAGATCGGCCGCAAGCCGACCTGAGACGATCTCCATCAGATTGGACTCGTCCTTCGAAAACGTACGTGGTCGATCGCAGAACATCCAGAGCGTGCCTAGCAGGGTGGTCGGCGTCGAAATGGGAACGCAAATGGCCGAGCGGAACTCCTCGGGTACGCTCCAGTCGGACATCAACAATGTGTCTTCCAGCATCACGGCATGACCGACCAAGGCTTCCAAATCCGCCACCGCACCACGTAAAGGACGCGGCGCATCCAAGAAGCGACTCTTGGGAAGCCCCCAGCAGGATCGCAACTTCAAATGCTTGCTGGTCTCGTCCAGCATGTACATGGCCACGGCCTGGCAGCCGATCGCTTGAGCGCCGGCCTTCAAGACGGCTTCCAGCCGCACTGCCAAATGATGCTGCTCATCCGGATGGATCGTTACCGGAACTCCGGCCGCCAGCTCCGCCTCGCGATGCCACAATGCCTTTCGCGTGTCGTCAAGCTGCTGGACGATCTGCCCGATCGCCCCGGCCAACGCCTCCCATTCGCCCGCGGACGCCTCCGTTACCGACGCCGATCCGCTCGGAACCGACATCAACTCAACACCGGTCGCGCGACGAAACGTATCGCGCAATCGAGCCAAACCCGGAACCTCCTCGTGCCGCGGCCTTGACGGCGCTGGATTCTCTACATGTAATTTCAAATAGCCTGGTAATTTGGGGGCCACAATGGTCACCTCGCACAAATCGTTCGGGACCAGCATCAAGCGGTTGTTGGCACGAGCAAATACCCTAACCGAAAACAGCCACTCAATCTTTTCATGTCCCTTGAATTTCCCGGTCTTCCTATGCACCGCAAATTAACATCGGGAGGGCGATGCGGTGCAATCGAGCCATTTTGGTTAACCAGTACGAACTTACACGAGGCACGGCCCAAACGGTCATCGCAATCGTCACAACCGGCCCGCTGACGGTATCGCGTTCGGTTGCTAGACGATTGGTCACCAGCCGGACGATCGACTGACCCCTGCCGGAACCGCCGACCGAAGGTCTCCCGCCGCCACTGGGCATCTTCATGGTCGCACTCCTCGTTTGCATCGAGTCCAAACGGTCCACACACCTTTTGGGCGAACGAGTGACATTCTGGCCGGCAAGCAAAGGTTGCCTGAATCCATTGGATCGAACGCCCGAAGAGGCGGTTACAAAACTGGTCTGGGAGACCTGCGGTCGGTGGTTTCGGCGGGGCCAGAGCCCCGCGCCGAACCGTCTTTGTTACAGCGTCAAAGATGTACTCGTAAAGCGATATGGGCACCCGAAGCTCTTTGTGCTTTTATTTCGAGTTGGCCGGACGGTTTCTGGCAGGCGGTAAGATGGCGATCAGCAAACTCGCCTGCAACCCGAAGCGTTAGCGAGGGTATTGGGTGCATTCTTCGCTGACGCTTCGCGTTACGATGACAAACGCACGATCGAGGCCAGCCGGGGCCTCGATCACGGTGCTGTGTGACAGCCGTGCGAGACTGGCTGCCAGCGAACGGGTGAAGTCCGGTGGCATGTGTTGCACGACCAGGATCGGTACGTCCGTGTGTTGGCGGAGTCCCGGGAGCAAGGTCTCCAGCGCTTTGGGGCCGCCGGTCGACGCGGCGATGGCCACAGCCTGAACCGATTGGCCGGCAGTCGCCCCCAAGCCACTGAAGAGGCCTGACGGCAAAAAGACGCAATAGAATACGAAGGGGGGGTTCCAATATGGCGAAACTGCAGCAATTGGCTATAATCCAGTGTTGGAGAGATCGTAAAGAGTACCGGAGCAGACTGCTTCAATTGATTCCTGGAGACGCCAGTTATGAAAAGCCCGTTTCCTGGTATGGACCCTTACCTTGAGAAGAAGTGGGGTGAAGTCCACACCAGCCTGATTGTGTATGCGCGAAATCAATTGAACTCGCAGTTGCCGGATGACCTGCAAGCGACGATCGAGCAATACGTTGCCGTGCAGGTAAACGACGAATACAGCCACTCGTTGCGGCCGGATATGCACGTGGTCGAGCAGGCTGGGCCCGGTTCGCAAGCGGTCAAGGGGGGCGTTACTGTTGCCGAACCATTGGTGTTGCCAATGGTCCCACACACGGAGCGGCATGTTTCGATTGTGGACTCGGGAGACAAGGTCATTACGGCCATTGAATTCGTGAGCCCCTGGAACAAGGTCGGAATCAAAGGCCAGGAAAAATACGCTCGTAAGCAGACCAACTACCTCGCTGCGGGAATTAACCTTGTCGAGATCGATCTGGTGCGGCAGGGAAGTTATGTGTTGGTCGCCCCCGACGAGATGATTCCCGAGGAACTGCGGACTCCCTACCTGGCGTGCGTCTACCGGAACGCAAAGCCTGATCAGGTCGAGGTCTTCCGCATCCCTCTACGCGAGCGTCTGCCGAACATTCCGGTCCCACTTCGTCCGGGCGAAACGGACGCAGTTCTTCAGCTTCAATCTCTGATCGACGACTGTTACCGTGACGGGCGACACCACCGCACGAATTATCGCGTCGAGCCGAAACCGCCGCTTGCCAAGGAAGATGCTGATTGGGCCGATACCCTGCTGCGCGAGCAGGGATACCGCACGTAAGGACGAAACGGCAGAACGTCACTTACGCGCGCATCGGTCTGCCGAAACCGTTCGAGTCCATTTGACAAGCCACCCGTGCCGTGTCTCGAACTAGAATGCAATATAACACTCATCCATCAATCTCCCGTGGAGAATCAGAACGAGTCAAGCTGGGCGTATTGTCCACCCCGTTGCGTACCGCTCAACCAAGTCCGACGCCTACTGTTTTGCCGATCCTTACACCTTGAACGGTTCGACCAGTTGCTGCAGTTGGGCGGCGATCTCCGTCAGATGTTGGGCGGCCGTGTTCACCTGATGGGCGCTGGCCGTGTTATCGCGCGTCGCCTGGCTGACGCCGTGGATATTGGCCGAGATGTCGCGTACGGCGTGAGCGGCTTCGTTGGCGTTGCGGGACATGTCGTTGGCGGCGGTGGCCGCTTCGCTGGCGTTGCGGGACATGTCGTTGGCGCCCTTGGCGACCTCGGCGATCGAATGGGCGATGTGCTGGACCCCTTGACTGGCTTCGGCCAGGTTGGCAGCGCTGGTCTTGGCGGACAGGCTTTGGCGATCGATGGACTCGGAGATCCGCGTGGACGAAGCGTTCAGCGTGTAGATGATCTCTTGCACCTCGCGGATCACGCTGACCGCGTCCCGCGTGCTGCTTTGGACGCCCTCGATCTTGCGGGCGATATCCTCCGCAGCTCGAGCGCTCTGGTTCGCCAATTCTTTGATCTCGTGCGCCACCACGGCAAAGCCCTTGCCGGCCTCTCCCGCCGAAGTCGCTTCGATCGTGGCGTTCAATGCCAGCAGATTCGTTTGCATCGCGATCATCTTGATCGCTTCGGTCACCTTGCCGATTTCCGCGGCGGACCGTTCCAAGTCTGTCATGGTGTTGCCGGCCCCGTCGGCCATGTTCATGGCGCGATCGGCCACTTGCGATCCATCCCGAGCGTCGTGCAAGATCGCCTCGAACGCCTGCGTCGACTCCTGCAGCGCGGTGGCCACCGTGGTCACGTTGCGGGATGTTGCTTCGGCGGCCGACGAGATCGTGCCGACATTGACGCTGATCTGCTCGCTGGCCGACGAGATCGAAGCCACATTCATGCTCATCTCCTCGGCAGCCGCCGCCATCGTCGTGATGTTCGTGGCCATCTGCTCGGTGCCGCTGGCAACCTGCCCGGCCTGCGTGGTCATCTGCTCGCTCTGCGTCAACACTTGATGCGAAACGGACGAGAGTTCCCCGGCCGATCTGCCGATGTTCTGGGAAACCGTGCGGATCTGGCCGACGACATTACCGAAGGCGGCGGCGACCTGATCCAACGCTCCGGCCAGCACGCCTACCTCGTCGCGTTGGACAAGATTCAAACGCCGGGTCAGATCACCCTGGGCAAGGGCTTCAGAAAACGTCACACCTTGTTCCATCGGCTGGACGATCGAACGAGTTAAGATAAAGGCCAACGCGGTGCTGATGGCGATGCCGACCAAGGGTACCAGGACCATCAGCCATTGAGACCAACGCGTGGTGGCCTGAACACCGCTCAAGATGTCGAACATCTGATTACGGAGTTCGTCTTGCAAGGCGACGAGTGCGTTCATGCCTTCGTTGACCTCGTCGTTGGAAGACTCGGCAAGTTTGGCAGACTGATCGTTGGAGTTTATCCGCAGCCATTGCCGCATACGTGGCAATTTACCGCGGACCGCCTGCCACGAGGCGTTCAGCAAGTCCAAACGCGACCGGTCGTGAACGTCCACAAGCGAGGCCAGCTCTAGCAGCAAAGCCTCCATCTCTTTCGAATATGCATCAATCTGCTCGTCCAATCGGTCCATCCATTCGTCAGACGAATCGAAGATCTTCTGGTTCAACCGTCGATGCAAATCCAGCGCGATCACCTGAACGCGCGAGACCGCCGAATAGAGCCGTGTCGAGGTCAGGCGTTGGCCGTTCTCGGCCGCAGGCGTCTCGGCCAGCAGTCGTTCCATTTGCCGCAGCCAGGCGCTGGTCGTTTCGTCGATCTCGTCGATTCGGTTACCCAGATCGCCGGTCGTCAACTGGAACGCTTTTACGTTCGTGTTCTCCAGGCTCAATCTCAGGCACGCATCCAGGTTTTCTTTGTAGCTTTCCCAGGTCGCGTAGAAGGCATCAAGCAGCTTCCGCTCGTCAGGGAATTGACGCCCATCCAGCGACGCCGACAACTCGGCGTACGTCGCATCCACCTGTTTGGCCGCGTTGCGTGCCAGCTTGACAAACTCTTGCGATCTGACATCGTCTTGCGAGATGACCGCGCGAAACTGCGTCCTTCTTGTTAACGCAACGTCATCGCGCAGGTGAGCGGCCAGTGTGGATTTCCTGGCGGTCTCCTCGACCAATTGCTGTAACTGGCGGCTCACTCTGCCCAGCCCTCGATAGCCAACCACTGCTACCGCGATCACGCAGACGACAAGAATGCCGACGATCAGTCCAAGCTTCGTGGGAAGTCGCAAATCGTTCACTGGTAGTTCTCCTTGGATGCGTTGCCATGCGAAGACGGCTCCTGACACCTTTTCGCGATGATTTGTTCTAAACAGGACGGCAGTCGGTGTGCGTCGAGGATCAACAACAGATGTCCGTCGAGCTTGCCGACGCCTTGAATCAGTTCTTCTTCGGGTAACAGGCCAGCGTCCTGACTGTCGGCTTCGCTGCCCGTGCGATAGGATTCGATCTGCGCCGCGTCCAGTTCCACCATGTCGCCGATGCGCTGGACCAGGATGCTGCAGGCATCCCCCAGTTGCGGTTTGAAGACGATCAACCGAGTATCCGCGTCCAGGTCTTCGGGACAGCGATACAGCAAGAAGTTCAAGTCGACGACCAGGACGATGTGGCCGCGCAAATTCACATAGCCACGCACCGCGCCCGGTGCGTGCGGAACGGGAGTCAGCGGCGGTACCAACGTGACCTCCTTGACCACGGCGGTCGGAACGCCGAACCAATGAGCGCGCAGCCGAAATGTGGTGTAGCTCTGCAGTTCCGCGGTGCGAATACTGACGGTGTCTGGTTCGATCGTCATGGTGGTCATGGGTTTTTTGTGCTCTCGTAAGCGTTGCTCGGGGTTAGGGTCGGCAAAGAAGTAACGGTTGTGTCTTCGTGTGAGCGGCAAGGCGCTAGCCTCCGGTTTTTCCGTCGTTTTGGGAACGGTGGCGAGTGCCATTCCGCTCAGTTATTCGGGAACGGTGGCTAGCGCCAGTCCGCTCAGTTATTCGGGAACGGTGGCTAGCGCCAGTCCGCTCAGTTTCTTGGAAACGGTGGCTAGCGCCATTCCGCTCAGGTCCATGGAACGGGGTCGGGAGCCGTTTTCGGGCGAGCCGCATTGCAGGTGGTTGGTCGTTGCCCGAAAACGACTCCCGCCCCCTGAAAGACACCCGATCCCGGTTGGTTGCGTTCTTCATGATTTGGCTGCCTCACTTTGTTTGGCTAACAACGCGGCCACCTTGTGCAGGAACTGCTGGCGGTTCAGTTTCACTTCGTAGCCATCGAATCCACAGGTTCTGGCTCGGTCGCGATCGGCGTCGCTGCTGAGCGTCGTCAGTGCCAGCAGCGGCAAACGCGCAAACTCAGAGCGTTGACGGAGCGTCTTGGCCAGCGTCCAGCCGTCCATGACCGGCATCTCGATGTCGGAAACCACCAGATCGAACGGAGACTGTTCCAGTTCCCGGACCGCCTGGGCACCGTCCGCCACCGACACCGCCTGGTAGCCCGCCTCGTCCAGATACCCTCGCACCAATTCTCGGAAGAATTCCGTATCGTCCACGACCAAGATTCTGTGCTTCCGAATCCGGGCATCGCTGGCTGATGACGAAGCTCCCGTCCGATCGGTCGGGTCGCTCCGCTGAGCCAACCGGCCCAGATCCAACAGCATCGTCATCCGACCACGGAGAACGGCCGAGCCGACGACACCATCGGCCTGAAGTACGTCGCGCTCGATTCGGGCCGGCAAGGCATCCGTATCGATGATCGACGTGGCCAGCAGTCCCAGCGGCCGACCGATGTTCTTGGGCAGCAGAAGAAAGAGCGGATGGACCGGGGCGGCGGGCGATACGGGCAGCACTTGGTCCGGACGCAACAGCCGCGTAGTTTCCCCGTCGACCTGTAGGAATTCGCGCGAGCCCACTTGTTCGATGTGCTCGGGATCAACCATCACCAAGCGCCGGATCATGGCCAATGGCACCGCGAATTGCTCTTCCGCCCCGTAACGGAACAGCAGCACCTGAGCACTCTCACCTCGTTGCGAAGGTTCGTCTGAGGGGTGATCCTCGATATGATCGACGTGCTCGCCGAAGCGAACGCCTGCGTGATGGACAATGCCTTCCATGTTCAGAATCAAAGCGACTTGACCGTCGCCCAGGATGGTCGCTCCCGAGAAACAAGTCAACGGCTTGAGCAGGCCGTGCATCGGCTTGACGACAATCTCTTCGTTCTTCAGGATTTCGTCGACGATCAAACCGAAACGCCGTTGGCCGACTTTCACCACGGCGAACAAGGTCGCCGCCTGTGCCCCGTGCTTTCGCACGATGGACTCCCGGGTTTTCACGTCGAACGGCCGGGGGTGATCGAGCACTTCGCTTAACCTTACCAACGGCAGCAATCGGCCGCGCAATCGCACGACTTCCTGCTCCAAGGTACTTTCGATCCGGGTTTGCCCTTGGTCCGGATGCAGGCACACCAGTTCTTCCAAGTCCTTCTGCGGGATGGCGTAACACTGATCCTGTACGCGGACCAGCAAGCAAGGAATAATGGCCAGCGTCAGCGGTACACACAGCGAGAACGTGGTGCCTTGCCCGGGCGTCGAATCGATCTCCAGCGCGCCACCCAACCGGTCCAGATTCGTCTTGACCACGTCCATGCCGACTCCGCGTCCCGAGAGATCGGTCACCTCGCTGGCCGTGGAAAACCCGGGCAACGTGATCAGTCCCAGGGTCTCCTTGTCACTCAAACGGACCAAGTCGGCCGCCGTCCGCAAGCCGCCATCGACCACCTTGCGTCGTATCCGTTCGACCTCGATACCTCGCCCGTCGTCACGGATCTCGATATAGATCTGACCGCCCTGCTGCCGCGCGCTCAGCACGATGCGGCCCGTCGCTGGTTTGCCCGCGCGCACACGCTGTTCAGCCGTTTCCAGCCCATGATCGCAGCAGTTGCGGATCAAATGAGTCAACGGATCGGACAGCAATTCCAGCACACTCTTGTCCAACTCGACCTCTGTCCCGCCCATCTCCAGCTCGATCGATTTCCCCATCTGCCGAGCCATATCGCGAACCGTCCTCGGGAACCGGGCGAACAGATTCCCCACCGGCTGCATGCGGGTTTGCGTCACCGCGCTTTGCAGTTGGCTGGTCAAGGCATCCAGCCGCTGCAAGACCGGTCGGATCGCCGCATCGCCCGATTCGATCGACCGCAGCGCTTGATTTCGCACCAGAACCAGTTCGCCCGCCAGCGTCATCAGCCGGTCGACCAGCGGAACCGAAATCCGTACGGACGCCGATCGGTCCCCGCTTCGCGGGAGTTCGCCCCCGGATGTCGCAGTGCCTTTTGCGGCGACGGGTGCCTGGGACGAAAGTTGTTGGGTGGCTGCTTGGACCGGGGGCCGGTCGGCAGGTGCGGGCGTGGACGCTTCCAAGCACTGTCGAAGGCGCTGCATGATTTCGCTCACGTCGGCCTCGTCGCTGTGCTGGGCGTCGTCCACCAGCGCCTGGACGCGGTCGGTTCCTGCCAGCAGCGTGTCGACCACGGTGGAATCGATTCCCGTACCCGTTTGAGACAACGATTCCAGCACGTTCTCCATCGCGTGTGCCAGTTGTTCGATCGTCCGGCAGCCGACGAAACCGGCGCCGCCCTTGATCGAGTGCATGGCCCGGAACAACCGATGCAAACATTCGGCATCCGCTTCGCCAGGCCGCTGCTCCAAGGTCAAAAGATCCTGGACAACGTTGGCCAAGTGCTCCCTGGCCTCGCTGACAAACTCGTGGACGGCCGCTTCGGATGCGACTGGGGGCGAAGGGTCGGGCGCAAGCTTTGGCGCAGGCTCGGACGCGAGCTTGGGCGCAGGCTCGGGCGTGGGCGGCAGTTGACCGCTGCGCACGGCTGCGATCTCGGCGATGCAAGCATCGAGTTCCTCGATGCGCACCGCATCGCTTCCTTCCGCATCGCCGGGCGTGCCCAAACGCCCTAGCGCGTCGACGCCCCGCAAAAGCACATCGACCCCGTCGCTGGTCAGTGCGATCTGCCCGCGCTGGGCGGCGACGAAACAGTCCTCCAAGTGATGCGAGATCTGGACCGCCGCGTCGAAGCCGACGATTCGAGCGGCCCCCTTGATCGAGTGGGCTGCGCGCATCAGCGACTCGAGTTGCCGGGAATCATCCGGCGTCTTCTCCAGCGCAAGCACTCCGGAACTCAAAGTCGCCAAATGCGTCTCGAGTTCGGCGCGAAATAACTCCAGCAGCGCCGGATCGGCAGGCGTTCGATCAGTCATGCGGAAACCAAGGCCTGGGGTGTTACGGAAAAGCTTCCTCTTTATTATAGTTGCGGTTTGAACCTTTCGGATAGAACCGCCTGAGATTCGGAGGCGTTTTATGACGATGCGGGCGAATCGAACGAATAAGGGGATCGAGGGGGCTCATGGGAATCATCAGGAAGGGCAGCAATGACTGATCGATCGTCACATGACTCGCATAACTCGCATGGTGCCCACGATCCTCATAACTCTCACCAGCCGGTGACGGTCTTGTTGGTGGACGACCAGCCGATCGTCGCCGAGGCCGTTCGGCGGATGCTGGCCCCGGAGAGCGACATCGCTTTCCACTACTGCCAGGACCCGACGCTGGCCATCTCTCAAGCCAACTCGCTTCAGCCCACCGTGATCCTGCAAGATCTGGTGATGCCCGAACTGGACGGTCTAACATTGGTGAAGTTCTTCCGGGCCAACCCGGCCACTCGCGAGGTTCCGTTGATCGTCCTGTCGACCAAGGAAGAGCCGATTGTCAAGGCCGAGGCGTTCAGCGTGGGCGCCAACGACTATTTGGTCAAACTGCCGGACCGCCTGGAATTGGTCGCTCGCGTTCGGTATCACTCCAAGGGCTACATCGCGCAACTGGAACGTAACGAAGCGTACCGAGCATTGGCCGAGAGCCGTCGTCTGCTGGCCGACGAAGTGGCCGAAGCGGCGAAGTACGTCCGGTCGCTGCTGCCCGCGCCGCTGACAGATGGCCCCGTCCGCGTGGACTGGCGATTCGTTCCCAGTACCCAACTGGGCGGCGATTCCTTCAGCTATCACTGGCTGGATGACGACCATTTTGCCATCTTCCTGTTAGACGTCAGTGGGCACGGTGTCGGATCGTCGTTGATGTCGGTCTCGGCCCTGAATATCCTCCGTTCGCAGGCGTTGCCGAACACCGACTTCCGCGATCCGGGGCAAGTCCTGGCGGGATTGAACCTGGCGTTTGAAATGGAGCATCATGACAACAAGTTCTTTACCATCTGGTACGGCGTCTATCGTCCCGCGACCCGTCAATTGACGTTTGCTGGCGGCGGCCATCCTCCGGGCTTGCTGCTAAGCGATCCCTCGCAGCCGGAACTGTCGCTGTCGCTGCTGGAATCGCAGGGGCCGATGATCGGCATGTTACCCGACGAAGAGTTCGAGACGGGAACGATCGAGGTGCCTGCGGCGTCCAGGCTGTTGATCTTCAGCGACGGGGTTTTCGAGATCGACAAACCTGACGACACCATGTGGAAGTTCGAAGACTTTGTGGAATACCTCCGCACCATCCCACCCGGCGAACCCTTGATGGACCGACTGTTGCGGCATGCCCAAACGCTTCACGGGTCCGATCAACTGTCGGACGATTATTCCATCGTTCAGGCGGAATTCTAGTCGCCCGGCCACACGTTTCGTGTCAATCAAGGCAGCCTTGCGTGGGTGACAGGAAAGATCGCTTCTTGGTGGCACGGGCGAAACGGACCGGGCAGCGGTGACTTGAAATCTTAGCCCCTGAGCGTATAATGGGACCAAGCGTTGAATCTTGGTTCGCTCTGTGCCCTTCCGGGCGGCGGATCGCATTCGCCGAGATTGTCCACCCGTTTTGTCTTTCCATAAGGAGAGCGATCATGTGGTTCAGTGTCGGTATGCTTGAATTGGGCATGGTTGGTGTTCTACTTCTGACCGTAGCGATGCTCGCAGCCATCCGTCTGCCGGCGTGGCGATGGGCGATGATTGTGGTTGCATGCACGATCGTTGCAACGATTCTCTCGCCAGCCGATCCGCTCAGCACCATCCTTTTGGGCGTAGTGCTTCTGATTTTCTTCGTCAGCGGAATTTGGGCCACGGTGACCCTTCGACGGATCGGGACTCTCGAACCCACGGGCACTCAGCAGCCGAAATTCGGGGAGGACTTACACAAATAGATTGCGACACGATTGATGCCGGCGTTCACCCCCAGTTGGCGTGATAGGCGGGGACGGCAGGTTCGCCCTCCACCCCAGCCGGCGGAATGCGGTTCTCGATGCGGACCTCGTTGGCCGCAAGGCACAGCTCGAACATCTTTACCATCGCCGCTTGATACTCGCCCTCGCGGCGCGTATTGAAAAGCCGCCCATCGCGATAGCCCCAATTTTGGTAGTTCCAAAAATGACTGTGGACCATGTTCCCGGCTTCGCCAATCTGTTCCAGGTAGTTCTGCCGCGGTTCATCGATAAAATGCCCGCTGGATATCAGACGCAGCCCGGGCCACGTTTTGAAGAACTTGTTCCACAGTTCCTGCCCGTCGTTGGAGTATTCGGGGCCGGGCTCTCGTGAAAACCCGTCATAGCTGACACCCGTGCACAGATGGCCCTGCCGGTGCAGGTAGGCGTGCGTGGTGACGATCACCTCATGATCCGGAAACCGTTCTTTCACCAGTTGATCCGCCCAAGCCATGACCTTGTCGCGTGCAAACAATTCGAGGGTCAAGAAAAGGAACCGGCGTCCCGCGATTCGTTGGGTCAAATAGTGATTGGCCGTGCCGCCAGGATCGGGCCCCGGGTCGGCTGTTTCGGCCTGGAAGGTTCCTCCGAACCACGGTTGCCCGTTGTAAAAGGCCCGGCCAAATGCATCCGCGTGATTGAAGGCCTCGCACGGACGCGTATCGCTCCCTTGATCGTAGTCGTGATTGCCGATCGCCACGGACAACGGGATACCCGCGTCCATGACCGGCTGCAAGGCTTCCCGGCTGGCCTTCAGCATTTCGCCGATACTGCCCGTACCTCGCCGATCGCCTACATCTCCCTGATGTGCCACAAAGCGGATATTAAGTTCCCGAGCGCGCTCGGTGATCCAATGCGCGATGCCGCTCAGGTTCGCTTTGCTGCACTTCATGTCCAGATGGGTGTCTGTCAAGAAGACGAAACGCACCCTCTCCGGGGTTGCCCCTTCGGCGGTCCCCGCTCGGGAAAACCCCGCAGTTGCCGCCAATGCCGCCGCAGTCGATTTCAAGACGGATCGTCTCGTCCAAGCCTTTTCACACGTCATGCCTCGTACCTCGCTACTAGAAATCTCCGTTGCCCATCGCTATCCCGCCCGGAGCAATCCTTGCAGCAGGCAGCATGATCGGAGGTTACAACAATCGCTCCCGGTTGCCAAGCAGCGTTTCCGAGCTGGAAGATCGGCTTCAATCCTCGGGCCTTGGATCGAGCCGAGGGATGCCCAACGTTTCCGGCGAAACTTCGGCCAGACCGAGGTCGTCAAGCAGCCAAGCGTCGCTCTGGACGGTTTCCCAAACGCGGCGCCGCGCTTCCTCGCCGTAGTACGGTGTTACGACCGCCCCCTGCCGGCGAGCGTAATCGCGCAGGGCTTCCGAATCGGCAAGGGTCTCCTTCCAGACCTGCTGCAGGGTCCGGATCACCTGGTCGGGTACTTCACGGCGAGTCCAAATGCCGAAGTAATCGGTCAAGATATGTACGTCGGGCAACCAGTCGGTTACCGGCGGGATCCGACCGTAGCCTTCGATTTCGAGTGGTTCGCGGGAAAAAGCTGCCAGCGGTCGCAGTTGCCCCCGGCGGATGAGTTCGGCTTGCTCGGAGGCCAACTGGGCCGTCACGTCGCTTTCACCGGCCACCACGGAGGCCACGGCCGGTTGGCCGCCATCGTAACCCGCGTGTTGATACTGTCCACCGGCGGCTTGGCAGATCAGTTCCATCACCTTGTGCCCCGTCGAGCCCGTCCCCGAGGTGGCCACGCGTAATCGTCCGGGGTAAGCTTTCAGATGGGCCATAAGATCGCCGAAGTCCTGGTGCGCGGAATCGGCTCGAACGCTGATTACCGGCGTGTTAACCACCGTCAGGAACAGGTGCCAATCGTCGAGCTTTGTTTCCAGCATGCCAAGCACCGGATAGACGCCCAGCGGAGCCGCCGAACCCGACGCCCAGGTGTAGCCATCGGGCTTGGCCTCAAGCGCTCTTGCCGTTCCCACCGAACCCGTGCGGCCGGGCTTGTTCACCACGACAACGCGGCATTGAAGGGCCGCTTCGATCTCTCCCGCGACCAAGCGGACCATTTGATCGGTCGAACCGCCCCTCGCCCAAGGTACGATGATCGTGATCGGCCGCTCGGGAGCCCAAGCATCGTCGGCGGGTTCCCCGGCGAAACCGCCCCCCGTCAGCCAGGCAGCCAGGCATAAGGCAAGCGGAAACAGGATGATGCGCATGACGTCGAACCTCCTTTCAGGTACATTTGCCGGATCGTGTTGGTTACGTCGGGAAGCCGTTCTAAGCACCCGACCAGAAGTTTTTTTGCCAATTTAGGCAGCCTTGCATGCGGCACGCAACGGGGTCGGGAGTGGGGTGTTCAATTTGTGCTTGTCAAGGCCAATCGTTTTGATCCCATTCTTGTTCCCGTTTCACGACGTGCTGCGGCGCAAAAATCGTTGGCTGGCGGCTCAAAAAATGGCACGAAAATGTCGACGCCAAAAGATTGAAAATATCGTGAAAATCGAACAAATTGAACACCCCACTCCCGACCCCGTTGCGTCCCCCATGCAAGGCTACCTGAATTGGCAAGAAACTTCTGGCCGGGTGCTTGTTGCCGTCTGGGAACCAAGCTGTGAAAGATTCGCAAAGGACTCGTGTGTTATAATCGGGGGGAAAGATTAACCGTGAACGAGCCCGATGCCGAGCATTCCTGAAACTCGTGTCAGTTTGATTCTCCGTCTACCCGACTCGCACGATGTCGAGGCGTGGGACGAGTTTGTCGCGATCTACCAACCGCTGGTCTACCGGATCGCCCGCAAGCGGGGATTTCAAGACGCAGATGCCAATGATTTGGCTCAGGAGGTCCTGGTCGCGGTGGCGCGATCCGTCGATCGCTGGGTACCTGACCGGACGCAGGGCCGATTCCGTGATTGGCTGTTTCGAATCGCGCGCAATCTGATGATCAATTTTCTGACCCGGCCCAAGCATCGGCCGCTGGGCACCGGAGACACCAATGTCGCTCGACTGCTGGAGCAACAGTGCGACCCGTCCAGCGAGTCGGCCGAATGGTTTGATGGGGAGTATCGCCGCGAGGTTTTCCGGTGGGCAGCGGCACGCGTCCGGCCGGCGGTGACCGAGAAGACATGGGCCGCGTTCTGGCAGAGCAGCGTACTCGATCGCTCGATCCGGGAGGTGGCGGCTGAATTGGGAATGAGTTGCGGCAGCGTGTACATCGCCCGCAGCCGGGTGATGGCCAGACTGCGGGATGAGGTGCGGCGTTTCGAATCGTGAACGGACCACAATGGGGTCGGCGGAACCTTTTTGACTCAAATGAGGAAGACATGACCGTCAAGCCGATGGCAGCTTGTGACGAATCGAAGCTGAAAGTGTTGTTGTTCGGCCAGGAGGACAGCGATGCGTTCCGCGCCGCGGCCCAGCACGTCGAGTCGTGCGCGACCTGCCAGCAGCGGTTGACCGAGTTGGCGGGCGAGAATCGTTTGTGGAGCGACTTGCGGCAGTTACTGGTTGACGACGACGATGCCTTGCCCAACGGCAAAGAGGTTCGCGGACCCGTCGTTCCGGATCGTCTGCATCCAAACCCCGCCGAGACGGCCACGCATCCGCCGCTCGATTTCCTCGGCGCAGGATCCCACCCGGAGCTACTAGGTCGATTGGGACGCTACGAGATCGAGCGAATGATCGGCGCGGGCGGAATGGGGATCGTCCTGAAGGGCTTCGATACCGAACTGAACCGCCCGGTCGCCGTCAAGGTGCTGGCGCCTCACCTGGCCCACAACGGCGCCGCTCGCCAGCGCTTTGCTCGCGAAGGACGCGCCGCGGCGGCCGTCGTTCACGAACACGTCGTGGCGATCCACAACGTCGAGTCTGAAGGCGAGGTTCCCTTTCTGGTGATGCAATACATCGCCGGCCAGTCGCTGCAGACTCGCGTCGAGCAGCAGGGGCCGCTGGGGATCTGTGAGCTGTTGCGCATCGGCGTCCAGGCAGCCGCCGGCTTGGCCGCCGCCCATCAACAGGGTTTGATTCACCGCGACATCAAGCCCGCGAACCTGTTGCTAGAAACGGGCGTCGAGCGAGCGTTGCTGACCGACTTCGGGTTGGCTCGGGCCATCGATGATGCCAGTCTGACGCAGACCGGAGTCGTGGCCGGTACCCCGCACTACATGTCGCCCGAACAGGCGGACGGCCGCACGGTCGATCATCGTTCGGACCTGTTCAGCCTGGGGGCCGTGTTGTACTTCATGGCGACCGGTCACCCGCCGTTCCGAGCCGAGCGGCCGATGGCCGTGCTGCACCGGATCTGCAACGGCCGTCACCGCCCGGTGCGGGAAAGCAACCCGGAGATTCCGGAACAGTTGTCCGCGATCGTCGATCGGCTGTTGGAAAAAAAGCCGTCACGACGTCCCAGCAGCGCCGCCGAAGTACAGCGCTGGTTGGAAGAACTGCTGGCCGCTATCCAGCAGGGCCGTTTGCCCGGCCGGTCGCGTTGGCGGCCTGGTGCAAAGCGGCGCATCGTGGCCGTACTGTTGGCGTCTGGAGTGGTGGCGGCATCGATGCTGTGGCTGCTTGCTTGGTTCGGGTGGCCGGATGCGGCAGGACCACGAACAACGCTGCCGCCCAGCCGTGTGGTACCGAGTGGCCATGCGTCGGGCGGCGATCGAATCTCGCAACTGCTTTCCTTCGGACCCGGGACAACCGTGGACTTTGCCGAAGCCACGACGGAAATCCGTAGGGAACTCGACCGCCTGGAAGCGCCGACCGACATCGGCAGAGCATTCGAAGGCCCGGCCGTTCATCCGTGGCACGACGAAGTCCAGACCGTCCGACGCGACCTGACCCGATTGCAAAACACTCCTTTTCTCGAACTCGTTCCCTATGGAGAAAACCGATGAACCGACGAAACAAGATCACGCTGACCTGCACTTTGGCAGCAATCGCCGTTTGGGGACTGACGTTTACACGCGCTCAGATTCCGTCCGGCAGCGACATGTACGGATATGATGAATACAGCAGCGTCATGTACGAGGATGCGTACGATATGGCTGGCGGCGAGAGCTACGACATGTATGGCAGCGGCATGATGCCCGGCGGTATGCCCGGTATGCCGTCGATGGGCTACGGCATGGGCTACGGCATGGGCGGGCCAGAGCCCGAACCACCGGGAGCCCGAGCGTTGAATGCTCGGCTGGCCCCCGTATTGCAGCGGTTGCGCGATGCGGGTGACGACCAAGAAAAAGAGGCGATCCAAGGCCAATTGTCGAGCATCCTTGAGGACTATTTCGAGCGCGACCTGCAACGGCGCACCAGCGAGATCGATGCGATCGAACAGCGGGTTCAGCGATTGCGCGATCAGTTGGAACAGCGGCAGCAGGCCAAGGAAGAAATCCTTCAACTGCAGTTAAGAGTGCTGGAAAACGAAGCGGCCGGTTTGGGCTTCTTCAGCCGCAGACCCGCACGCCCTGGCTACGGCACCGGGATGATGGGAGACATGGGCATGGGCATGAGCGGCGGGATGATGACGACTGGAAGAACCCCCTTGCCTGCCATTCCGGCGAAGTTCCAAAAGCGGGTCTCGCTGGATTTCCAGGAGATCAGCTTGGACGACGCGTTTGAATTCCTGCGCGATCACACGGGCGCTAACATTTATGTCGACCAACATGCTTTCAAGGAAGCCGGGGTGGATTCCGACGCGTTGCTCAGTTTAACGCTGAACGACGCGTCGGTCGCGACGGTGCTGGAATTGATTACCGAAAGCCTCAGTGGTTCCTTGGGCGTGCGATACGAGGACGGCATCGCGGTGCTCGGAACGCGCCGCATCCAGTCACTGCCACAACAGTTCCAATGGGGCAGTGATGGCACGCAACCCAGCCAACAGACGGAAAGTCGGCTCGCCGATTCGGTCACCGATTACCACTTCATCGAGACCCCCTTGTCGCAGGTGCTGGAGTTCTTCCGTCTCGAGGCGGAAGTTGATGTGTTTGTGAATGAACGCACCTTGGACCAAGCAGGCGTCTCGGTGGATGCCCCGGTAACGATCGATTTGCGAAGCGTCCGACATAGGACCGCATTGCGTTTGATTCTCGATTCGGTGGACAAGTCCTTACATTTTGCTGTGGTCGATGGACTGGTCGTCGTGTCTGCACTGCAGCAGCCCGCGCCCGGGCCGCCCGGATAAGCACCCGGCCAGATATTTCTTGGTGGAATCGGGCGAAAGGGGTCGGGAATCGTTTTCGGGTGACCCGCTTCCCATGTGGTAGATCGTTGCGCGAAAACGACTCCCGACCCGAGCCGCTTGAGCCGGATGATCCCCGCTACGTCGATCTTCGCGGCGGCCGCGTCACGACCGATCTGCGACAGATGCGAATTCACCTGGAAGACCAGGACGCCAACGATAACCTGTTCGGCAAAGTGGCTTTCGTCGGTTCCTGCGGGAATTGCTGTTCAACGGGGCCGTGATCGAGTACAACGGCGATGAGTGTTGGTACGACGTCCATCCCGCCATCATGGAAATCCAGGCGTTCCAAGATGCCCTTGCAGCCCTCGACACACCCGGCAACGCTGATTGAACCCGCCGGGCTTGACCGTCCCGATCCGGAGCTGGAACTGCGCGGTCTTTACCTCGCACTCAGCGAAGGGGAAGGCTTTCGCCTGATCCTGGCTACCTACGACGTACCACGCGTCCGCAACCTGATGATCGATCGGCTGCGCGCCGATCTGGAAAAGCAGGGAGTACGCTTGACCTGTCTGGACGCGAGTGTTTGCCCGACTGATGGTGATCTGCTCGAATCGTTGCAAGAACACCTGGCCGTGGGTGACGCACCGTCAGACGATGGCTTGCGGCCCGCGGTCGCCATCGTGAACCTGGAAACCTGCCTGGAGTACCAGCGTCAAGCTCCGGTGGGAGGGCGCATCCTGAGGCGTGCCAATCTGCAACGTGACGCGTTCGCCGAGCGTATCCGCTGCCCTGTGGTGTTCTGGCTCATGCCTGTCGCGACCAGCCGGTTCGCCCTGGAGGCGCCCGACCTCTGGCATTGGCGGATCGCCACGTTTGATTTCACGGGCAACCCGAAGGAGACGGTCGAGCCATCCGATCTCACCAGAGCGACATCCTTCCAGCAGTTTCGTGGCCTGCCATCAGGAAAACAGCACGAAGGGATTGCGGCCCTTCAAGACCGGCTACTCCAACTCGAGCACTCATCCGATGGTCGACCGATCACGCCCCGAGAGCAGGCCCAGCGTGCCGCACTGCTCGACGAATTGGGTCGCGCTTGCGCCGCCATGGGCCGCCGGGACCGGGCACTGCCAGCGACTGCGGAGGCGGTGGAGATCTGTCGTGGTCTGGCCGCGCAGCGTCCCGACGCCTTCCTGCCGGATTTGGCGGCGAGCCTGAACAATCTGGGCGTCGTGCTACGTGCTTTGGGCCAGCCCGAGGCGGCGCGCGACGCTCTCCAGGAGGCGTTGTCGATCCGACGGCATCTAGCGCAGGCTCATCCCGCCGCGTTCGAGCAAGACGTGGCCGATACGCTGAACAACCTGGGCATCGTGCTGAGTGATTTGGGCCGGCGCGATGCGGCCCGTGACGTTTTCGAGGAGGCCGTTCGGATCTATGAACCGTTGGCTGAACGTTGGCCGGAAGCCTTCGGCGGCGCTCTGGCAATCGCCCGGCGGAACTATGGCTCCGTGGCCGGAGCAGACGATGGAGACGCAGCTTCCGAACCTTGAACCCCTTCAGAAAGGCCTCCGTCCGTGTCGGGCGAACGGGAGGCGGCGGGAGTGGCTATTTCGCTCTTTGGCCCCAGCTCGAGCCGTTACTGGCGGCGCTTGGCTCGCGGGACCTACCGTTGTCCCCATGGATCCGGCTGGCGAACATGATCAGTGTGCAGCCTGTCTTCGGCCTGCAGGTTGACCGCCTGGTTAGGCTCACTATTTCAGGGACGCTGTCTTTGGAACCCAATGCGAAAACGCCTCTTCTGGTCCGCTTGGACACTCAAGCTTTCTGGACGCGTTTTTTCATCCCCAATGCTTAGGTAGAGCCGTCCGTCCCTGATTTCATACACGCCCAAAAGCGGTTTCTCCTGGTCGATCAGGAAGTCGATCGCTTTGGGGCTCTTGGTCGGGTCCAGTTTGACGTCGACACGCTTCTCATGCTGGTGATTCCGAAACGTGAATCGATCACCTTCGACCAGCAAGACGGCACGATTGACGAAAAGGTCCGCCAGATTGTCCGTTGAAAGTTCGCGCCCATAAATCATCTTCCAGATCGCCGAGTTTGGCTCGTAGAAGGTGAGTTCGCTCTGTATCCATCGGCCCTGCAGTTTCGTTTCTGTTGCCCGGGCGTCGTCGTCCCGAGTGCCGGGATTTAGGAGCCCCGTCAGGATGCAGCAGAAAATGTAGAATCGGCTCATGTTTGCCTCCAAAAATCTGCCACACGGTGCGTCATTGGGCGAACAGACGCGGAGAGAGCAGCAGATCGCCTAGATCCTTTTCGCCTGACGAGATGTGAAAGGCGGATCGACCTCGTGCCCAGCGGGTCTGTTGGCCGTCAAGCGTGACGTCGTCCAAGTTACCGGCTTGTTCGTGCCAGAATTGGAAGGTCCATTCGCCGACCGGCAGGTTCTCGATTCGGAAGTAGCCGTTTTCGTCCGATACGGCCATGTACGGAAGCTCCTTGACCAGCAACCATCCGGATTCCCACGGATGAATCCCGCAACTGACTCGCGCCGGCAAACGCTCTTCGATCGTGAACCGGTGCCGGACTTGGGTACGAGCAGGCAGCGTGATGTTAATGGGTGGATTGAACAGCGTGTCGATTTTGATGTTGTCCCCGATCGGATCACTGTTGCGAAGGATCAACGTCTGCGATGTCCGCAACAACGAAACATGGGGCTCGAATCGACAGCCGACGGTATCCAGCACGACTTCCGACTTGGCAGTGCTGGCGTACGATTCGTGGATGATCGGCGGCTCGTCGCCTCGTCCCACAAAAAGCCAGACCACCACATTGGCCACGCCGCTATTTTCCGGATGCACGATCAGATGTTCTTCCAACAGTTCCTGCCTGCCGCAGTATTCCACATCTGCCGTAACCACCAGCGGTCTGCGTGGCGGCGCCTGCCCATCGTACACAAAACGCCCCGTCAGGTCGCCCCACGGTTCCGCTTGGACCATGGTTCCCCACACGACGATCATCCCGCAAAAGACTCGGGCCAGCTTAGTAAAACGCATCGGTCGACTCCTTTAGGATCGCGAAATAGTCTACTGACGGATTACGTTTAGTGGTACCGTGCGCGTACGGGGTCGGGAGTCGTTTTCGGGCAACGACCAACCACATGGTACATGCCTTCTCCGAAAACGACTCCCGACCCCTTCCCGCAAAACGCCACGGTAATTCAATTGCCGATCCTTTATTGTTGAACTTCGGTTGCATCGGTTGCTGTCAATTGGGCGGATGCGGTGCGGTTGGGGGAGGTCCATTTCAGGCGGGCGACGTGCAGCATGTTGTCGCTGCCGTATCGTTCGACGCCCGGCGGTTGCATCCACTCGGCCGCCGTCACCCAGGTTTCGTGAGGGCTGATGTCGACGACGCCGAAATTGCCCAAGCGGGCGCCTCGTTCGGGGACGATGATCTGTTCGGTGGCTTCGATGATCTGTAAGGACTGGGGATCGACTTTCGCTAAGAACAGCGGGGCGCGGTGGCGGAAGACGTGATCGTTGTTCGCTCCGCGACGGGTATAGGCCAAATAGAGTGCATCGCTGTGCGTGACCCAATGCTGTTGCGTGTTGTAGCTGCCCAACGATCGGCCGTCGTCAAAGGTCCACGGTCGCGGTTCGTCGAAATGCAGACCATCCTGGCTGCGTGCAACGTAAGCGTCTTCGTCGTTGCGCATCGTCAGATAATACGCACCGTCGAAAAAGGTCAGGCTGGGCTCGTACAGCCCGCGGCCGACGTCGATCGTCAGCTCCGAACCATGCTCCAAGTACTCCAGCGTCTGACCGTCGAAGCGGCATCGCAGTACGGTCGAGTGGTATTGCCGGGCTTCCTTTTCCTTGAAGTAGATGGGCAGCAGCACCGTACCGTCCGGTTGATCGAATCGCTGGACCGATCCGGCACCGGCATTGGCGAAGCGAGGTTCGTCGGGCAGTTCCAACTTTTTCCAAGGTCGCCACTGAAAGTTCTCGACATCGTACACGGTGTACGCGGTGGCTCGAGGCCGAACGGGCATGACCCGATTGTTCTTGTACTTGACCGTGTGGCCGATGCCCAGCATCGTGCCGCTGGCCGCGTGCCATTGGGGCGTAAAGTCGCTGACGACTCGTTCCCGATCATCGTCGATGGTTTCGCGGCGCAGGGCGGGTTCTTCAAACGGGCCTTCCCACGTCAGGCCCAGGTCGCGAGTGCGGAAGGTGTGCAAGCCGTGGAAGACATCCGATCCGGCTAACTCCAGCGGTTGAGCGGTCATCAGCACCGTTGGCAGTCCGATGGGATTATCGCCGGATTCCACCGGCATCACTCCGGCTCGCGCGTGGACCCAGCACCTTATCCCGTCGAAGCCGCGGTCGACGTAAAATCGCTCCAGCCGGTACCCGACGCGACGGACGCATTCTTCGCTGGGCTGGAAGTCATCGAATTCCAGCAATCGGGCGATCGCGGGCAGCAAGGTTTGCTGGACTCGGGACGCGACTCGCGAGGCGCGGGGGCTGGCTTCGTAACCACCTTGGAAGTAGGCGATTTCCGGTGCGATGTAGCCGGGTGCGTATTCACCGTAGGCGGCCAAGGCGACGAAGTCGTCCGGATACATCGCGGCGGCGGCCAGTTGAAACTCGATGTTCAATTCGCCCGGCATGTGCAGGATGCGAGCGGGCCCGAGTCGCAACGAGGTCAGGTCGATCCGATGACCCTCCAGACAACGGTTCAGCCAGGCGAGCGCTCGTGCCGCCGATCGACGCTGGTCGGCGGGCTGATCTGCGTCCGCCAGTAGCTGACGCAACTGGTCGGCATCCAAGTGTTCGGCTGGCTGCAGCGCCACCGGCACAACCCGCCACTGGACCTGGTCGGGGGTCACCGGCGTCCGCTCGGTGGTTTCCCAGGCTCGCCGCATCCCGTCGGCCAGACGGTCGGCCAGGATCTGGCGGTAAGGCGGCGATCCATCGTTCCATTTCCCGGCGGCCACGTTTCCGGCCGCACCGGTAAAGTACAGATGCATGGCCCCCGTGGCCTGTTGCCGAGCCGCTCGGGCAATGCCCGGAAAATCCGGATTCGCGCCGCCCGTCCGGTAGTAGCTCATCGGATGCGACGCGAAATAGCTCAGCACCGCCAGAGGCTGCTGTTCGTGCCACAGGCTGACCAGTCGGACTTCCGGGTCGACTCGACCGACCGGCGCTTGCCGAGCTTCCTCGTTGCGCGACGCGCTGAAACGCGTCAATCGCACTCTTCCACTGCGATCCAACAATCGCCGATTCGATGCCACACGATCCACCACGGCGCTGCCCGTGCCGACGTGGGTGACCGGCCGAGCGTCTTCGATCGCCTCGCGAGCGGCCTCGGCGGCTCGCTGTATCGTGTCCTCGACAAATTGCCGATCGAACATCTGGCCGCCCAGTCCGTGTTCGGCCAGCAGATCATCCGCGCTGAAATCGACGAACGGGGCGTCATGCTGGTGAACGGTATGCACGGTGACTCGTTCGACTCGAGTCCCTGCGGCATCGGCCAAGGCCGCTCGCCATGCGTCATGAGCCTGGTTGCCGATCCCGATCCAATCCACCGCGCACAACAGGATGGGTTCTTCGGCGCCCAGCAGCACCAACCCCCGTGCGCTCAGCGGCTTGACGATCTCTTTCGTCGGATCGTAAGCCAACGGAGATCCGATCGGCGGCGAGGCATCCACTTCGAAAGTCGCCACGCGCAGATCCTGCGATTGGGCCTGGACGGCCGTCGCCAGCACCAGGACGAGCAGCCCCAGCGTCGTTAGAGTGCTCGGATGAAAGATGCGGGCACGGTGCGGGCATCTTCGTAGGTTGGGACTCTGTCCCGACCGGGTCGGGTCGGTGACCCAACCTACTTCGGTTGCAACCGGAGGCCGCGTTCGGTTATATCGTTTCATCAGTTCTCTCCTGTCACGGGAAGGAAATCGTGCATGTCTTCGCTCGAATCTGCGGGTTGGATGACCAATCGGTCGTCCGCATCGGCCCGCTCGTACGCCTGTCGCACGATGCGCCATTGAGCTTGGACCAGATCTTCGGCAGCCGACTGAAGCTGCTGGTCTTGAAGATCGATCACGGTCAGCGGCCGAGGCGCCAGCGAGGCGGCCAGATCGGGCAGATCGTAGGCGGTCAGGGCACTGGCCACCACGTCGCCGGCGGTCACGTTGTAGAAGCGGTTCATGACGACTTCTTGAAACGAGATCAGCGGCTGGACCAACAGCAGCCGGCGCAGCGAATCGTCGAACGCGGCGGCGTGTAACGCGGGAATGCACGTCGCGCCGTGAGCCACCACGGCCAACTGACGGGTATCGACGTCGGGGCGTTGGTCCAGCAGCGCGGCACAGCGCACGATATCCGCCGCGCGGATCGCCACCACGCTACGACCGATCTGGACGCCCAGGAAGGCGATGGCATTGTTGACCTGACCTAATTCCCCGATGCCGGACAGATCCGGTGCAAGCACCGCGTAGCCTTGTTGGACCCATTTCTCCATCTGACCGCCGGGGGCTGCTTCCGCCGCTTTCCCATCGGGGTGCAGGAAGATCAGGCCGGGATGCCGTTCACCTTGGTCGGGCACCATCAGCAGCAACGGCAGGATCAATTCGCCTTCGCCGCCGATCACGTACTTTTCCACCACATAGCCCGGCCGTTGATATCGGCCACGAAAGATGGGCTGCGGTTCGGTCTCGGGCGGCAGGTAGCCCGCGATGTCTTTGGCTGCCGCAACGGCCTGTTGCAGATGACCGCTCAAGTCGCTCTGTCGGGCCCGGTCGAGCTGGGCGACCCGCTCGATCGCCTCTTGGCGGTTCAGTGAAAACACCGTCTCGCCGCCCAACGAGGTGCTGAGCTGGCCGGTGGGCGTGATCGTCAGTTCCTGTTCGCTCAGGATTTCCCGTTCGATGTGTTCCGGGTCGCCCGGCGCTTGCAGGTGCTCTTGGAAGAAAGCGTAGGTCGCCGAATTGTTCTTGGGCGTAAAGCCGTGTCGATAATCGTCTTCGGCCAGCGATAGATTGGATTCGGCTCCGAGAGCGGCGAACGCGCGGTCGGCTTCCCGAACCACTTCGCGCGTTCCGTGGATACTGAAAAAGTCGCGTGTCGTCGCCACGACCAAGGTTGGCTTCGGTGCTCGCGCGATCAGCAAATCTCCGTGATCGATGCCATGGGCCACTCCGTGCAAGAAGTTCTGCTCGGCATCTTGCGGTCCGATGGATGCGAACAGCCAAGCCAGACCGGTGATGTAGCAGGCTGGCGAAGCTGCCGCGACGCGATCGTCCATCGCCGCGATGTAACTGGTCTGGGTTCCGCCGCCCGACAGGCCTGTCACGCCGATGCGATCCGGGTCGACTTCATCGCGAGACACCAGATAATCGATCGCTCGAATCCCGTCCCACGTAAAGTAACGCGCCGCGCTGCTGCCCGTCAGGAACGCCTGGATGCCCAGATACGAATGTTCGGCCGTCGCACCGCCGATCACCGACCGGCCCAGATCCGGATCGTAGTACTGCAATCGCTCGCCTTGCCCGATCGGATCGATCGCGAACACGATGAAGCCCTTGTCCACCATGTTCAGCAGGAATTGCTGATACCCGGCGCCGCGAAACGCGATCCCCGTGTGCCCGATCACGTTCAGGATCGTTGGCGCCGGATCCTGCCGTTGGTCGGGGATGAACAGGCATCCGGTGACGTAAAAATCCGGCAGCGATTCGAAGACGATCCGCTCGACACGATACCCGTCCTTTTGCAGCACGCTTTTGACTTGGGCATTCAGCGGCGTGCGTTCCGGAAAAGGTCCCACGATCCGGTCCAGGGTCTCACGGATCTGCTGCTGATGCTGTTGCCACTGATCCGCCGATTCCAGTTGTTGCAAGGCCTGGCTTCGCCGATCCAAATGCTCGAAAGCCAGAGAATTCAGGTGCCGCTGCAACCTTTGCGGTGCATCGGACCATTCGATCCACCGTTGAAGGACGGTCAGATCCTCCTTCTGGCCCACGGCCGTCGTGGGAACTGCGAACCACGACAGCAGCACGATGACCAAGCTGATTCCCCGGCACAGTCGGCGGGTATCGATCCCACCGTTGGACTTTAACACCGCTTTTTGGATCATGACTTTCCTCCTGTAGTTTTTTCGTGCGTGCGTCTGTTTCACCGAGCCAACCGATTTTGTAAGGATCGGCAAAGAAATCAGCGAGCGGAATGACATTAGCCGTCGTTTCGGAAGGTACCGAAAACCGGCGGCTAGCGCCTTGCCGCTCACGTGTGATCCCGAACGTCATTTCTTTGCCAGTCCGAAACAACCCGCAGGCGTTGCCCGTAGTGCCGTACTGCGGGACTTGACGACCGCACGGGTTGCCTTCGGGCGGTAATGGATTATTCTAACAGAGAACTTCGCGTCGTTCCAAGCAAGGGGAAAGGACACAGCCATGACCACACAACGCCCTGTTCGCATCGTTCTCGCGCTGGCTCACGCCTGTTTGCTTTTGATGCTGTCCGTCGCGCCGGCCTTGGGGACGGATGAAGCCGACGACGGTTTCGTCTCGATGTTCAACGGCCGGGACCTGACCGGCTGGCAGGGGATGCCCGGCTGGTGGACCGTCGAGGACGGTGCGATCGTCGCCGAGAGTACGCCCGACAAGCCGAGCGATCGGACACACTATTTGTACTGGAAAGGCGGGGAACCGGCGGATTTCGAGATGATTTGTCTCTATCGTATCGGCGGGGACGGAGGCAACTCGGGAATTCAGTTCCGCAGCGAGCCACGACCGAATTGGGACACCTGGGGCTACCAGGCGGATCTGGACACCAACCACGAGTATACGGGCTTCTTGTACCAGCATGGGCGCGGTCTGGTCGCGGGGCGCGGCCAGCAGGTCGTGATCGATCGCGAGGGCACGAAGACGGTCACCACGTTCGCCGACGGGGATGAGTTGTTGAAGGCAGTCAATGACGACGATTGGAACGAGTATCGCATCTTGGCGAAAGGCAATCGTATCACGCTGTGGATCAACGGGCAGAAGATGTGCCAAGTGGAAGATCACGAGCCCAAGTACGCGTTGCCCAAAGGCATCATTGCCCTGCAGATGCATCGGGGGCCTCCGATGCGCATCGAGTTCAAAGACCTGAGAATCCGTCAGTTTTGACTGGAATCAGTCTAACGAACCAGCCGGCCTGCCACCGCTCGACAGATTCGCCATCAGCAGCGCGATGTCGGCCGGGGTGATGCCGCTGATTCGACTGGCTTGGTCTAAACTGACGGGTCGAATACGCGACAGCTTCTGGCGAGCTTCGGCTCGCAAATGAACGATGCGGTCGTAGTCGAATCCGTCGGGGATGCGTTTTTCGGCCAGCCGTTGTTGGCGATCGATCTGCTGTTGCTGGCGAAAAACGTAACCCGCGTACTTGATGTCGAACGTCACCTGGTCGGCGATCTCGGACGGGACGGTGGCCAGTTCGGGCAGTCGAGCAACGATGATTTCCCAGGAGGTGTCCGGGCGTTTCAGCCATTGCGTCAGCGACAGTCCTTCGGTTCGATGGGCGTCCAGCAACTGGCAGACGTGCTGCATCGCCCGGATCTTCGTCTGCAACCGCTGCCAGCGGTGGTCGTCTACCAAGCCCGCGTCGCGCCCCAGCGGTGTCAGTCGCCGATCGGCGTTGTCGTGCCGCAGCAACAGGCGGTACTCGGCGCGGCTGGTGAACATGCGATACGGTTCGTCCACTCCCCGCGTCACCAGATCGTCGATCAGCACCCCCATGTAAGCCTGGTCGCGACCCAATACCAACGGCTCGCGGCCTTGCAATTTCAACGCGGCGTTCGCACCGGCGACCAATCCCTGGGCGGCAGCTTCCTCGTAGCCGGTCGTGCCGTTGATCTGGCCCGCGAAATAGAGGCCCTCGACCGCTTTGGTCTCCAACGTCGGACGCAACTGGTCGGGAGGACAATAGTCGTATTCGACCGCGTAGCCATAACGCATCACGCAAGCTTGCTGCAGGCCGTCGATCTGCCGAAACATTTCGTCTTGGATATCGCGTGGCAGGCTGGTGGAAATGCCGTTTACGTAGATCTCCAGCGTGTTGCGTCCTTCGGGTTCCAGGAACAACTGGTGACGTTCTTTTTCCGCGAAACGCACCACTTTGTCTTCGATCGACGGACAATAGCGAGGCCCGCTGGTGTGGATCTGGCCGCTGTACATCGGTGCTCGATGCAGATTGTTACGGATCAGTTCGTGGACCTTGGGGTTGGTATACGTGATCCAACAAGGCACCTGCTGGACCTCCAGCCGATCGGTCAAGAACGAGAAGGGGCTCGGTGGCTCGTCTCCCGGGTGAAGCTCAAGGCGTCGAAAATCGATCGTCCGGGCGTTTAAGCGAGCCGGTGTGCCGGTCTTGAAACGCTCGATACGGAATCCGGCTCGGTGCAACGCCCGGCTCAACCCCGACGTCGTGCCCTCGCCGGCTCGGCCTCCGGGCGTCTTTGCATCGCCGGTATGCATCAATGCCTGCAAGAATGTCCCGGTGGTCAGGATCACCGCATCGGCTCGGTACTCCGCATCTCCCCGGACCACGACACCTCGCACACAATCCTGGCCGCCCCGTCGTTCGATCCGCAGATCCTCGACCGTCTCTTGACGCAAGTCCAACCCTTGCTGACTTTCGACGATACGTTTCATCTCTGCCTGATAGGCTCTCTTGTCCGCTTGGGCTCGCGGGCCGTGCATGGCGGGGCCTTTGCGACGATTCAACAGGCGGAATTGGATGCCGGTTGCATCGATCGCCCGGGCCATCGCACCGCCCAATGCGTCGATTTCGCGAACGATATGACCCTTCGCCACGCCGCCGATCGCCGGATTGCAGCTCATCTGCGCCACGGTATCCAGATTGGTCGTCAGCAAGGCGACTCGTGCCCCCAGCCGAGCAGCGGCCAGAGCGGCTTCGGTCCCCGCATGACCGGCCCCGATCACCAGCACGTCATAATCGTAGACGCAGGCCGTCATCCCACTACGTCTTCGCCGCCTTGGTCCGCGCCTCGCGCAATCCGCGGCTCAAGATGTCCCGCAACATGGGCGAGTAGTCTTCGAATTTCACCTGGTCCGGCGATCCGTTGGCGAATTGATAAATCGCATCGCGTGGCTTGATACCCAACGCCAACAACGTCGAGCTGACCGTTCCATGATCCTCGCTACGGACGATCATCGTCGCACGACCCGGTGGGGATGGCGCCCGCGAAAACACCTTGCTGGCCACCGCCAAAAACTTGACGGGCGAATCCAGTGTTTGCAGCGTCAGCAGACGATGAGCCAACTGGACGCGATCGTCGCGAGGATCATTGACGTCTTGGCTGGCGATGATGCTCAATCCCTCGTCCAATTCCACCACATTGGGCTCGTCACCGCCGTGGACGGCCCATGCACTTTCCGCGTCCGCGATGATGTAATTGACGCCCTGGTAGTTTCCCGTCGACAACTCATCCATCGCTTTATCCACCGCCTGACGAGACGACTGGGCTCGCAACAGCTCACGGCAAAGTACGCCTCGCGAACGAGGCGCGATCGTGGGCGTCAATTTCGTCCGGTTACAGCAGGCAACAAACATCCCGTTCTGGTTGACCCCCAACCACGTGCCGCCCGCCTGTTGATCGATGCCGCACAGAACCCGTGGCTTACCCGACTGGATCGAAGGAACCTGTGATGGTCGATCGTAGAACTCCTCGCGGTTGGCAGCGACAAGGACGGGGGATTCTGGAACCAAACGAAACTGAATCGCAAGTATGCACATATGGCCGATAGTGTCTTCTAAGGTTGAGGGGAGACTGAAAAAATTCTCGTGCTGTCGCAGCGAACACAAACCTTTCCGGTACGAATTTCTTGAGTTTCACGTCAATGTATTCGGAAAATCAAAGCTCCGACACCTTCTCTCAGGGGGCAAGTATTAGTTTTTTCCATTGTATATGTGGATGTTTCGTGAAACGACCGACTTGTTAAACAGGGAAAGATCGCTTAACCTTTAGACGGCCCGGCCTGGGCACCTGCACGGACTCGGTCGGTATCTAGCGATCGTAACCCGAAGCGTTGGCGAGGAAAGCTACCCCCCAAGAACATTATAAGCCGTCGAAAACGACAGGAAAACATAAACCCGCAATGACTGTTCCCGCTCATCAACCGCCGATCCGGATCGCCATCGTGGGTGGGGGTGCTGTCAGCGATTACCACCACGTACCGGCGATCCGCTTGGATCCTCGGGCATCGCTGGTTGCTGCCTGCGATGCCGATCGGCGACTACTTCAAAAGAGGGGATTAGATTGGGGAGTCGACTTGCTGACGACGGACTATCACGAGGTTTGTCGATCGGATCAAGTCGATGCGGTGGTGATTGCGACGCCCAATGATACGCACTGTCCGATCGTGATCGAGGCAGCTCGAAATGGCAAGCACATCTTGTGTGAAAAGCCGTTGGGCTTGAATGCCGATCAGGTTCGTACCATGTACCTTGCGGCCCGCGACGCGGGCGTGGTTCACATGACCGCGTTCACCTACCGATTCGCCCCTTCGATGAGATACATGCGAGACTTGGCGAAATCCGGGGCGTTAGGGCAATTGCGTCACTTTCGTAGCCAGCGGTTCTTGGATCTTCCAGAGACCAGTTGGGGTTGGCGTCAGTATCAGGACCGAGCAGGGGCTGGCGATCTGTTCGATATGACCATCCATCGAATCGATTTCGCCATCGATCTGCTCGGGCCACTAAAGTGCATCTGTGGGTCGGTAGCTCGTTTTGCTGCCAGGGATTGCACGGCAAGTGGCGAACCATGCCCGCCATCTGAGGTAGATGATTGGTCGGCGTTGATTGGTCAGTTCGCCAGTGGCGCGGTCGGCGTGTGGGAAGGAACCACGCTGGCCAAAGGGTACGGACTGGACGGGTTTGGCCATGAATGGGCGGAAGTCAACGGATCGGACCAATCGGCTGTGTACCGATTACACGAGCCGAATAAGCTGTGGTTGGGACGAACCGGGTCCGATTTGGCGCCGGTCGACGTACCGGCGCAATATTTGGTGCCTGCGGGAAGCCCGCGCGATCCGAAGTTTGGAGTTCCAGCTACCGTTTTCCGATACGATTTGATGTGGGAATTCGTCTCGGCGATCACCCAGCAGCGGGAAGCGGTCCCCAGTTTTTATGACGGTTTGCGGGCTCAGTTGGTCGCTGACGCGGTGCTGCAGTCGCATCAGCGTCGCGTGTGGGTCGAGATTCCCGACGAGCCACGCTAGGGAATGCTGGTACTGGTTGGATGTTTTGTCGCCGGGTAGGATGATGACACTCGGACGGTAAGGATTTGGGGAAACTTAACCGATGAAGCTCGACCGGAGACGTTCGAGGCAAATAATACATGATTACCGAGAATAACACCACGATTCCGACTGCTCGCGCCGGCAAGCGTCGTCGTCGCGTTGATTTGTTGCAGACCAATCACCGAGCCCTTTCGGGGCGCAGCCGAATCGGTACGTTGATGGGCGTCTGTATCCAAGGAACGGGATCTTTTCTGCCCGAGAACGTGGTAACCAACGGCGACTTGGCAAAGCTGGGGTATGACGAACAGTGGATCGTTCAGCGAACGGGGATTCACCAGCGACGGCAGGCCCCCCCAGAAATGGCGACCAGCGATATGGCATATCAGGCTGCGCTTCGGTGTTTGGCCGATGCGCAAGTCGAACCGCACCAGGTCGATTTGATTCTGGTCGCGACGATGACACCCGACAGTCCCATGCCGACGACGGCTTGCTTGTTACAGCAACGTCTGGGGTGCATTGCCCCGGCGATCGAGTTGAATGCGGCTTGCGCGGGGTTCACGTACGCGCTGGTCACCGGGATGCAGTATGTCAGGACGGGTTGCAGTCGCTGTGCATTGGTGGTCGGCGCCGACCTGATGTCACGGGCGGTGAATCCAGCAGACGTGCGGACGTATCCGTTGTTCGGCGATGGGGCCGGCGCCGTCTTGTTGACGGCGGCCAGTGAAGACTGTGGCCTACTGTCGTTCACTTTGGGCACCGAGGGTGATTCGGGTGGTCTGTTGTGTCAGCCCGGCGGCGGAAGCCGCGAACCGTTGACCGAAGGCGCGTTGGCAGCGGGCCGCCAATACATCCACATGGAAGGCCGATCGGTTTTCAAGTGGGCGGTGCGAGTGCTGATCGATTCGACTCGCGATGTAATGACGCATGCCCAGCTTGGTCACGAGGATTTAGACTCAGCGATCCTGCACCAGGCGAACGCGCGAATCATCGAGGCGGCGATCCAGGACCTGGAAATCCCGCGTGAAAAAGTATTGATCAATCTGGATCGGTACGGCAACACTTCGGCGGGCAGCATCCCGATCGTCCTGGACGAAGCATGTCGCGCCGGTGGCATCGCTTCGGGAGACCACGTGCTGCTGAACGGTTTCGGCGGCGGCTTCAGTTGGGGAACGGCCATCATGCGGTGGTAAGCACCCGGCCAGAAGTTTCTTGCCGATTGCGGTAGCCTTGCATAGGGGGACGTAACGGGGGTCGGGAGTCGTTTTCGGCCAACGACCAACCATACAGACACGAGTTTACCCGAAAACGACTCCCGACCCCTTCCCTTCCGCGCGATTCCACCAAGGAACAGGTAGCCGAGTGCTTGAGCGGCACGGCGCTAGACGCCGACGTAGGCCGAAAACCGGCGGCTAGTGCCGTGCCGCTCATGTGAAGACCCGAAAACGTCTTTCTTTGCCATGATCAGCAGAGTTCGCCTTCCGCTCGCCCAGTTGCACCGCGAAGTCACCGCGTTGCTCTGTGACCAAGCCATCGCGGCAAGCCGCTGTTCGGGACGTCCCTTCGATTATCTTAAACCGCATCCTGAAACAGCTATTTCGGGTCATTAGCAAATCAGCGTAACGGCCGGCTTGGGGTTCCTGGATGTGTCGGTCGACAACGGCCAGGTAATGTTGACTTGTCCAGGCGAACCTGCCGATCAGCGTAGCGTTGGCCGGGATCGAATTGACCGGCGAACCCGCTTTGACGTTGCAATGGATGGAGCCGGACGAGCACGATTCCAACCAGGATCTGTTCGCGGGCCGTCTCGAGCTGGTCCCCAACCAGGAGATCCTCTCGCAACTGGGCGGGTTCCTGGACGTTACGCCTCAAGGCGTGCTGACCGGACTGCGGCAATTGTCCACGTGGCTGACCGGCTTGAGCGACAGCGAAACGCTGAATCGCAACATTCCCCTGACCGGCAAGAACGTCGGCCAGACGTTGGACTGGGGAACCGGTCTGGCCGATTCTATCGTCGATCGTTTGGAACGAATCCGGCTGGTGGCCGGCGATCAGGTGTCGCTGGTCGGCGGCCGGGCGACAGACTTGCCTCAGCGACGGAACTTCGTTCTCGGTAGACCTGGACTGCGTACAGACGATCGCCGACGTGCGGTCGAAGACCGAGCAGGCATCGGATATCGGCAACGGTCCGGTTGTGGGTCGAAATCAACCAGGACCAAAACGGACTGGCGCTCAGCATGCTGACCGCACCCCACGCGGTGGCTTTCTTGCAGCAAACCCTGTTCGACGGACTGCACACGGCAGGTCTCGGCGGCAGCGGCTTTTTGCGCGACGCCAACGACGGACCCCGATGCCACCCGCAACGTGCTACCAGCCGGCACACGTCAAGGACCACGCGATGGTTGGCAAGAAAACACAGAAGTATGGATTCTGCATCACGGCGCCAGATCGAACTCGGCCAGCCTGTCGATGGTCGCTTGCATGTCGCAAACGAATATGGTACCGCTTTCATTGCCCCAGGCGAAAAACCGTCCGTCGGGACTGAATTCCGATTGCAAGCAACTGGTGGGTCCGGTCCCTGCCAGATCAAGCAACGCGACATCCAACTCTTCGCCTAACCGGTAGATCCGGAACCCGCCTCGCTGGTGCTTGGCACCGTATATTCCACCGGAACTCAAGGCGCGGTACTCCTGCATCTCGCCCAACAACTCACCCGTCAGTGGATGGATTCGGCGCGCCGTGCCGTCGCGGCGTCCCACCTGGACAAACCCATACTTCGGATCGACCAGCAGGTTCGACGCAGTGTCGTCCGTCGGATTCTCCAACGTCCATAACTCGCGGCCGTCCACGCTGTCATAGGCACGAACGGATCGAGAGGTGGATTCCCCCTCGCTTCGAAGCCCCTCGATGAAAGTCTGCTGGCCGTCGGGAGAGGCCCGGATTTCGAAAAAATACCAATCGAAATCCGTAATCTCCGCCAAGAGCTTTTCAGAATCCGGTCTGAACAGAACCCGAATCCGGCAAACCCGCGGATGTTGGTCGGGACGAGCGTGGCTGAAGGGTCCTTCCTGCATGTCAAGAGTCTCGCAACGTATCAATAGCAGTCTCCCGTCCGGATGAAAGCGGATGCGGTCGATCAACCCCGGCGGCAACTTCCATTTGCCTTTCAAAACTCCGGATTGCACGTCCCACAGTGTGGCCCACCTGCCCGACGCGAACGCGATCTGCTTGCCCTCCAGATCGAAGAACAGGTCCGAATTGTCGGTGAAATAGCCTTCTGGAACCCGGAGCACGCACATCAAGCGTCCAGATTCCAATTCCCAGATCCCCACTTTCCAGTCGTGAGACAAACCCGCTAACCATCGGCCGTCCGGGGAAAAACAGACTTTGATCACCGCCGTCGGTAACCCCCGCAAGGTTTGGATCCCTCGGCCATCTTCCAGTTCCAGAACCGCCACCCGCCCCGGACTGCTGAACGCCTCGATGCACCCGAATACCAACTCCCTACCGTCCGGCGAAAAGGCCAGCCCATAGATTGTGTTGCCAGCAGCGATATCGAGCAGCAGTTGGCCGCTGGCGACATCCCAGAGTCTAACCAAGTAACGCCCGCAGGAGGCGAGTGTGACGCCATCGGGACTGAATTCGACACGATAGATGTGATGCTGAGATCCGCGACTGTAGCTCCGTGGGATCCGGCGGTTCAGATCCCAGACCGTAACGGTCCCACCGGCATCGCCCGTTGCCAGCAGCCATGGGATGGTGTCCGGGCCGGCGGTGTGGAACACGTCTCGACCGAATCCCAGCGCCGTGATACTGACCGAATCGCTGGCCAACTCGACGATGACCTCGCCCGTCGCTACCGCCCAGAGTTGGATTTGGCCCTCGGCATCTCCCACCGCCATCAGTTTGCCATCCGGGCTGAACGCGATAGACCGGGCTTTCATCGGCCACTGCCGGATCAGCCGCCTTTGCGACACGTTCCACAAGGCGATGGTCGGCGATCCGTCCGGCAGCACGGGTGATGCGGCCAGCAACGTCCCGGCAGCCGACATGGCCATCACCGGCAGCGTCTGCAACCGCTCCGGCAAATCGACTTGATCGAAAGGGATCTCCAATTCGCAGACCATCGTCCGGCTCTCCACGTTCCAAATCTCGTAACTCAGGGAGGAACGGGAAACCACCTGCCAAGGCGCCCCATCGGTTGCAAAGCCGACCGGGCCTGGGCCAAGCGGCAGCGGAGGCGACAATTCGTCCTGACGACGGTCCCACCAACGAGTTCCGTCCGAGCCGTAACCGCCGATCAGCAAGCGTTCGCCATCGGGGCTGAAGGCCACCGAATAAGTTTCGAAGTCGAAGCTCTTGACCCGCCGGACATCGAGGCCCGACAAAGCGGCCACTGCGGCGTCACTCAGATCAGCTCCCACTCGCACCCCAGCGGCTTGTTCGACCAGTTCCCAGCTACGGACCGACCAACCCTCCCGCCGCTGGCCGGCTCGAATCCGGTGCAATTCTTGCAACGCCACCTCTCGTCGCTCGTTGCGGACCGCGTTGTAGCCGGCCAGCGAGGCGGCCAGCAGCAGTAGGATCACCAAGGCGGCGGTCGCGATCACCGCTCCCGTATGCCGCCGGAACTGCCGAGCCAGGCGATGGTGGATTCGGTTGGGATACACCGACACAGGCTCGTCGGCCAACCAACGCCGCAGATCGTCCGCCAGCGACAACGCCTCGGGATAACGATCCTCGACGCGCCATGACATGGCCTTCAGGCACACGGCTTCCAGTGGCCGCGGTACGGATTGGCGCACCTGCCGCGGACGCCGGTAATCGCCCGCTCGCACCCGGCACAATACGTCGTCCAGCGTTTCTCCGGGACGCGGTTCGTACGGCGGATGTCCGGTAAGGATTTCGTACAAGATGGCCCCTAACCCGAAGATGTCGCTGCTCTTTTCAGCGGACCCCGCGGCCTGCTCCGGAGACATGTAGCGGAGACATGTAGGGTATCGTACCCACGATCGATAGCTCTAGCCCCGTTCGCGTCAGCGTCGCGGATGGGTCGTCGACGACGAAGGCTCGGGAAGCGATCCAGTTCGAACGCCGCACGTTCATCCCCGTCCCGCCAATCGTGCACCGCATGCGTGATGGAATGCGTCATCCAATCGACTCCGGAAAAGAACATGCGAAGTGGCAGGGTTGATGACTACCCAATCCAATGGTGCATTAGACCGTTCGCCCGAGCCGGTGTCAAGCACCCGTAGAGCTGCCGGTCCGCTGTCGAACCGGCGGTGGACCGCGAATGACACGAGCTAGGGAAATTCGGATCGTCAAACGCGATTTCCTTCGCGCGCTCTGGCGGTCAGTCGGTTGCGCTGCTGAGCCGCCCCGATCGGGACAGAGGCTCAACCCACGAAGATGCGTACACCGTGCGGCGACATTTCACGTGGGTCGGTATCTCCGAGACCGACAATCACGTGGGTCGGTATCTCCGAGACCGACGCATTTCTTTCTCGCATTCGCGTTAGATTTTCTCCCCAGCCGCGTACTCTTTCACGGAAAACGAGAAAGGACGTGATTCCCAGTGCGCATCGCTCCCTCGATTGCGATGAATTAGGTAGCCACCGGTACGTTCAACCGCGATCAAACGACCAGACGAAAACCCAGCAATCACCCGAACTATTTTGCCACAAACTCAGCAAACCCGCAATCTATTGGAAAAATACACGCACAACAGGTGCTGACCAGATACCCCGAAAAATGCTACATAACACCCCCTTGACGAATGACACGTTGACTGGATATATCTAATTTAACACCCAATTCTCTTCATAAACACGGAGCGATGGTGATGGTGATGCTGCTGGTAAACGAGATCCAAGCTCGGCAAATGCTGGTCGCCATCCACGATTTAGCCGCTCCACGCCAAATCTGCAACCAGCACCTCGCCCGCGCGCGATACCACACTGCTCAACGCGTAAACCACCAGAGCGAACCCCCGCGCAATCTGAGGATTCACCACTGACCACTGACTGATCACCAATGACCAATGAACCCCTAACCGAACGTGCCTCGGACGATCTTGTGCAGGACAGCGACTACGACGGGGCCTGGAAAGAGGCTTTGCGGCAGTTTTTGCCCGCGATCCTGGAATGCTATTTCCCGGCCATCGCCGCAGCGGTTGACTGGGAGCATCCGCCGGAGTGGTTCAACAAGGAGTTGAGCCAGATCCTGGGCCAGACCGGCCGGCGCAACCGTACGGTCGACGTATTGGTCAAGTTGTGGTTGCGGGATGGCAGCGAGCAATGGATCTTGTTGCACGTCGAGGTCCAAACGGGCTACGAGGAGGGTTTTACCCAACGGTTGGCGCTGTACAACAGCGGGCTGTTTTGGATCTTCAAGCAGCGGGTGGTCACGCTGGCCGTCTTGGCCGATTTGCGCGAAGGCTGGCTGCCGACGGAGGATCGCTTCCAGTTGGCCGATTTCGAGAGCTTGACGCGGTTCCCGGTGTGCAAATTGATCGACCGTTTGCGGATCGACTGGAAAGACGACCATTCGTTGCCCGTCCAGTTGGCCCGTGCCCAGATTGCCGCTCTGCGCACGGCCGGCGATCCGGAGGGCCGGTACCGCGCCAAGTGGCAGCTTGTCCGCAACCTGTACGAAATCGGATACAATGCGGAACAGGTCCGCGAGATGTTCGGGCTGATCGACTGGATGATGCATCTGCGCGTCGATTTGGAAAAACGATTCAAACAAGAACTGGACGAATTTGAGGAGAGTCTTGAAATGCCGTATGTCACCTCCGTAGAACGAATTGCCAAAGCCGAAGGCAAGGCCGAACTCTTGCTGGATCAGCTAGCCGAGCGATTCGGAACTGTGCCCGAGGAACTCCAGCAGCGCATCCAGGATTTGCCGATGGACCAACTGACGGCCCTCGGGAAAGCCATCCTGCGCTTCCAAGCCATCAAGGATCTGGAGGCCTGGCTCGACGGCCAATCTGCTTTGGACGACTGACCACTAACCACCGACCACTGACCACTGACCACTGACCACTGACTACTGACCAATGACCAATCTGAGGTGACATCATAGCGCACCGGACGAACACCGACACGTTACGGGGCAGAGTGCCAAGGCGTAAGTCGCGCGGGCACATCCGTCAAACGGAGGCTTTTGTTTGAGCCGTTGGAATCACGCTGGCTGTTGACTGGATACTCCGGCCCCGCCCTGGCGTTGGACGGTGTCAACGACTACGCGACCGCCCCCGACCATCCGACCCTGGATCTGGGCGTTGGCAGTGAGGAGGACTTCACCATCGAGGCCTTCGCGTATGTCCCAAGCGACGACTACACGGGCAACAAGACGCTGATCTACAAGCAGAACGCCTACGCGCTGTTCTTCAACCAGAACGGCACCTTTTTCCGGCTCTGGTCCAGTCCGATCAGCACCGACTACGTCACCCTATCGAGCGAGCAAAAGCCTGCCGCCGGCTGGAACCACATCGCTGCGGTGTTCGACAACGAATACACCCCCAGCCAGGACCGGATCGCGATCTACCTGAACGGAACCTTGGCAGCCGCTTCGACCGCCGTGAAGTGGACGCCAGGAATCAACAACTCAACCTCGGCCCTAAACGTCGGGGCCTACCTCGGCGTCAATCCGTTCGGGGGCTCGATCGACGAGCTTCGGTTCTCCGACGTGGTCCGCTACAGTGGGTCTTCGTACACCGTGCCGACCAGTCCCTTCACACCCGACGCGCACACGCGCGCCCTTTGGCACTTCGACGAACCCGTGGGCTCGACCGTCTTTCTCGACTCATCGGGCAACGGCAACACCCTGACCGGAGTCAACGGTGCCCAGACCGGCTATCCGCCCAGCGACGACACGACGCCGCCGACCGTCGTCAGCCTGTCCCCACCGGACAACGCCACGGGCGTCGCGCTGAACACCAACTTGATCATCACGTTCAACGAGAACGTCCAGAAGGGCACGGGGAATATCGTTCTGAAGAAATCCAGCGACAACTCGGTGGTGGAAACCATCGCCGTGACCAACGCCGCGGTGAGCATCTCGGGCGCCACGGCCACCATCGTCCGGAGCACGACGCTCGCGGAGACCACCGGATACTACGTCGAGGTAGCCAGCGGGGCGTTCAAGGACTTGGCCGGAAACAATTTCGCCGGCATCACCGGTCCCACGGCCTGGAACTTCACCACGGGCGACTTCACCGCACCGACCGTCGTCAGTCTCTCCCCGCCGGATGATGCTACGGACGTGGAGTTGGACGCCAACTTGATCATCACGTTCAACGAGAACGTCCAGAAGGGCACGGGGAATATCGTTCTGAAGAAATCCAGCGACAACTCGGTGGTGGAAACCATCGCCGTGACGAGCGCTGCCGTGACCGTGTTAGGCGCGACGGCCACGATTGACCTTAGCACGACGCTGGCCGCGAGCACGGGCTACTATGTGGAGGTTGCCAGCGGGGCGTTTGCGGATCTGGCAGGAAACGCCTTCGGCGGGATCAGCGGCAGCACCGCGTGGAGCTTTACGACGACGGGCGGGATTCCCCCAACAGTCATCGATGTCTCACCATCCTTAGCTGGTGGAACGCTCGCCGCAGGCACCACCAAGTTGCGAATCACCTTCAGCGAGCCTGTCACGGGGGGCGATCTGGCGGAGAATTACCAACTGCAGAGTCTCGGCCCCGACGGCCTGCTGGGCACGGTGGACGACGTGATTGTCCCGCTGAGCGTCGGCTACTCCGGCACTACGGCCACGCTCACCTTCGCCCCGCTGACCGAAAGCGTCTACCGGCTGACCCTGCGCGACACCATCACCGACCTTGACGGAAACCCCTTGGACGGCGACCGCGACGGGAATCCTGGCGGACAGGACCAACGCCATTTCGTTGCGATACCCCCCACGGGTGTTATTTTTGTGTCCGGTGCTACGCACCCAACGGGAAACCTTCCCTTCTCGGTGACCGTCGGCGACTTCAACGGCGACGGATTTCCCGACCTCGCCGTCGCAAACTCATGGAGTGATAACGTCGTCGTCCTCTTGGGAAATGATAGGCGCACACTTGCCGACTTCGATTCGCCGGGTGGGTTCCGGTTCGGCGTGCAGCGGCGCGGATTCGGAGCGGGACAACTGGTGAAAGGCTCGGGGAACGCTTTCGACGGACTGGGCCGGCTGGAGGTCGCCGGGCAGACGTACGGGCCGACGGCGGTCGACGATTTTCTGATCGATGGCGGCCGTACGCTCCTCACACAGGCGGCGGTCATTGCGCAATTGTACGTATCGCGCAAGATTACCGTCCCCGCCGCAGGCAGCCAGGACTTCGCCCGCACGGTGGAGGTGCTCGCAAATCCGACCGATGACGCAATCACAACGACCGTCCGCATCGTAGGGAACCTCGGTTCCGACGGCAAGACAACCGTATTTGCGACCTCCAGTGGCGATACATTGGTGGAAACCGGCGACTGGTGGATCGGTACGGACGACGATATCGACGGCGGCGGCACGCCCGCGATTGTTCACTTGATCCACGGTCCGGCGGGGATGCAACCGACGATGGTCGGACTGGCCGGCGACCTGGGGGACAACATCGCGTGGGAGTACGAGATCACCGTACCCGCCCGCGAAACGGTGCGTCTGGCGCATTTCACGATCCTGGCCGACACACAGGCAGCAGCCAAGGCAGCGGCCGAGGTGCTGGTCACGCCCGGCGGCTTCGGCGGCCAGGCAGCGGCGTTCTTGAACCAAGACGAACTGGACTCGCTGCTCAACTTCCAGTTCGAGTTGGGCTCGCTTTCCGCCGAGTTGGGCTCGCTTTCCGCCGAGTTGGACTCGCTTTCCGCCGAGTTGGACGACAACGACAACTTGACCATCACCGACATCGACGCAACCGGCAAGGATAACCAGTTGTCGATCCACAACGACGGCGCGGGCAACCTGGTCATTAGCGACGCCAACGAACAATTCACGGGAACTGGCGGCATCCCAGGGGCCAGTCTCAGCAACGCCAACAGAACCCTGACCGTGCCGCTGGCGTCGATCACCGGTACGAAGATCATCATCCACGGCGCTGGCGGCGATGATACGCTGACCGTGGACCTGACCCATCCGCTGGGCAAAGCGCTGGATTTCCACGGCGGGGACGGCGACGACACCCTTGTGCTGACCGGCGGCAGTACGCATACCAGCACGTTTACGTATCTCAGCGCCAGCGACGGCAGCGTGGCCCTCGATCCGGACGGCCCCGGACCGCTGGACCCGTGGACCGTGACGTACACAGGACTGGCCCCGATCACTTCCAGCATCGCCAGCGACGTGGTGGAACTGATCTATACCGGCGGAGACGAGACGATCAGCATCAGCGACGCGGGCGGCGGGCAAACCACGGCCGTCAGTACGCTGGGCGGACTGACCACGTTTACCAACCCCACCGAGTCGTTGCGGATCGTCGCCACCAGCGGCACGGACACCGTCAACATCGGCGCACTGACGGCCGACTACGCCTCGATCGAGATCGTTGGCGACGACTCCACCGACGTGGTCAACTTCAACGGCCCGATCACCTTCGCCGCCGACCACAGCCTGACAGTCCTGGACGTCGGCACGGTCAACCTGCCCAATACGACCAGCAACATCACCGCCAGCGGCAGCGGAGCGGTGAACATCACGGCGCTGGGCAACATCGCCCTGGCGTCCGGTGCCAGCATCACAACGGTCGACGGCGATATCAGCCTGTCCGCCAACCAGCAGGCGACCCCGACGGCGGGAACGTTTACCGGAATCTCGCTTAACGGTGCGAGCGTGACGGCTACGGGAGCCGGCAGCATTACCCTCGCAGGACGCGGCGGCACGGAAGGCGAGAATCTCGGAATCCAAATCCAGAACGACGGGCAGGTGAACGGCACAACAGGAACGTCCAGCATCACGCTCGTAGCCGACTCGATGACGCTGACTTCCAACCTATCGGTCAATGCCGGATCGAATGCGGTCGTCCTCCGGCCTCACACGGCCGGAACGCGGATCGACTTGGGCGGCGCGGATGTATTAAGCGGCACACCGCTCACACTGGGCCTGACCGATGCCGAACTCGACCGCATCATTGCGGGAACGCTGACCATCGGCGATGCAGCCAGCGGCCCGATCACCATCAGCGCGGCGATCAATCGCCCCTCGGCGACCAACGTCCACCTAATCAGCGGCGGAGGTATCGTTTTCGATCCTGGTTCGATCGACACCGGCGGCGGCACACTAGTGCTCGACCCCGGCACCGCGGTCCAGCCGCTGACGGCCGGGACGGACGTAACAGCCAGCACCCTCTCGTTCGCCGACGGGGCACAATTGGCCATCCAGATCAACGGCACGTCGGTCGACACCGGGTACTCTCAACTGAACCAACGGGGACGGTTCAGTTCTTGGTGAACGAGACGAATCTGGGAGAACCGGTGCCGCTGGTGGACGGAGTTGCGCAGAGCGCGCCCGTTTCGGCTTGGAACGCCGATACGTATCAGATTACAGCTCAATACCAGCCCGAGCAGTCCTCAGGTTACGGCAGCAGTTCGGGGACCGTGATCCAAGTGATCAATCGAGCCGAGCTGACGGTGAACGCGGACGACCAGACCGTGACGTACGGGGACGCCGTGCCGGACTTGACGTACACGATCTCGGGCTTTGTCGCCGGGGATACCAGTGCGGTAGTCACGGGGACACCGTCGCTGTCCACGGATTACGTCGCCGGCACGCCAGTGGCTTCCAGTCCGGTGGCGATCACTGTGGCGGCGGGCACGCTGGCAGCCGACAACTACACGTTCGCGCTGCAGAACGGCCAGATCACGATCGTCGCGGCCGAGCTGACGGTGACCGGCATCACGGCCGAGGACAAGTACTACGATGGGACGACAGACGCTACGATCGATGTCAGCGGTGCGTCGCTGGTCGGGGTCTTCGAAGGCGACGACGTGACGTTAGACACAACGGGTGCTGTGGGCGTCTTCGAGGATTCGAGCGTTGGTTCTGACAAAAGGGTGGTTGTCTCGGGATTGGAGATCCAGGGCGGTGATATGGGGAATTACACCCTGGTTCAGCCGGAGACCACGGCCAGTATTCTCGAACAGGCGGGTACCCTGTCCGCCACGCTTGTCGATGGAGAACTGCTGATCGTAGACAGCTCGCCGGATGGTGCGGCCAACAGCATGACCGTGACGCGCGACGGTACGGATCTGGTCATCCGCGATGCGAACGAGCCGTTTATCGCTGCGCCGGCGGGCGGAACGCTGAGCGGCGACAAAAAGACGCTGACCATCCCGTTGTCGCTGGTCACCGGTTCGCTGATCGTCGATTTGGCCGGTGGTACCGACTTGATGAACGTCGGCTCGTTGGGAACCGGTTTCCCTTCGTTCCAGATCATGGGCGAGAATGTCACCGACGTGGTCAACTTCAACGGCTCGATCACCTTTGCCGCCGACCACGGCCTGACAGTCGTAGACGTCGGGACGGTCAACCTGCCCAACGCGGCCAGCGAGATCGTCGCCACTGGCACCGGAGCGGTGAGTATGACGGCGCTGCGCAACATCGCGCTGGGGTCCGGTTCGAGCATTACCACGGCTGACGGCGACATCACGCTGGACGCCAACCAGCAGACCCAGGCAACCGACGGCAATTTCGTAGGTATTGACGTCGATGGCGGGACGATCGAAGTGACCGGTAGCGGCACGGTGACGCTCCGCGGAAGGGGCGGAGATGACGCTGGCGGGAATCAGTACGGCGTCCACGTGCGCAATGGCGGGCAAGTCATCGGCGGCGACAGCGGTGACGGCGTGGTGATCATCGGGACAGGCGGCGATGGCACAGGCAACGCCAATCATGGTGTGCAGTTGTCTGGCTCTGGAGCGTATTTATTCTCCACTCCTATTCGCGTCGCTTATCCAGGCTGCACGAACCATGAGTGGCGTAATAACTCTGCGTTCGCCGGGTTGAAAAGCGACGGCTCGGTGGTTACCTGGGCAGTTCGGGAAGTGGCGGTAACAGCAGCAGCGTGGCAGGCGAACTGGAAGGCGACGTTTCGCAGATTTTCTCGACCTGGACCGCGTTTGCGGCGTTGAAGAGCGACGGCTCGGTGGTTACTTGGGGCAGTTCCTCCTGGGGTGGAGACAGCAGCAGTGTGGCGGACGAGCTGGAAAGCGGCGTCTCCCAGATCTTCTCCACTGCTCATGCCTTCGCCGCGTTGAAGAGGGACGGCTCGGTGGTCACTTGGGGCGCTTCCTCGTTTGGCGGAGACAGTAGCAGCGTTGCGGGCCAACTGCAAAGCGGCGTCTCTGAGGTCTTCTCTACGAAAAATGCCTTTGCCGCACTCAAGAGCGACGGCTCGGTGATCACGTGGGGCCTTTCCAGCAGCGGCGGCGACAGCAGCAGTGTGGCGGACCAACTGCAAAGCGACGTCACCGAAATCTTCTCGACTCACCAAGCCTTCGCCGCACTGAAGAATGACGGTTCAGTGGTCACCTGGGGCTATCCACCTTCAGGCGGCGACAGCAGTAGCGTGGCGGCCGAATTGCAGAGCGGCGTGGTGGGCTTTGCGAATCCCTTCACCGACGACTGGCTGATCATCCAAGGAGACGCGCGGATCGCTTCCCGTGGAGGCGCTGTGTCGATCACGGGTATCGCCGGAGACGGAACCGATAGCCTGGCGATCCACGTAGCCGACACAGGCGCGATCACGACCGAGCAGCACGGCGGCAACGTGACGCTCGCCGGTAACAGCGTGACAATCGGTGCCCTGGCGAACGTCTCGGCCGACAGCGCAAGCACTGTCACCATCCTGCCCTACGAATCCGGCGTAGCAATCGACCTGGGTAACAAGACCGGCGGCTCACTTGGCTTAACCGACGCCGAACTCGACCGCATCACCGCCGGGACGCTGACTATCGGCGATCTAGCCAGCGGCCCGATCAACATCAGCGCGGCGATCACTCGCCCATCGGCGACTGACATGCACCTGATTAGCGGCGGGGCAATCGTTTTCGATCCTGGTTCAATCGACACGGGGAGCGGGACGCTCGTACTCGACCCCGGTACTGTGGTGCAGCCGCTGACGGCCGGGACGGACCTGACAGCTAGCACCGTCTCGTTCGTCGACGGGGCCCAATTGGCGATCCACATCGACGGCACGACGGTCGATATCCAGTGCCACGTCTCAGAGTATTTGGCGGAAAAGCGGGTGAAAATCTCGGAATCCGTGACCCCGCTACCCCGCCCCTCCTAAGAAAGAAATAGTACCCCGCCTGCGTCACAAGTGGCGATGTGCGTTGACGTTACGTGCGATTGGCGGCTATCGGAGGCGGGTCGACTATTTCAAGACACCACGCCACTTAATGTGGAACGGATTTGCCAAATAATCTGAGTCTTGGCATTTACCGGAATCTCGCTCGACGGTGCTACCGTCTCGGCTGCGGGCGCCGGCAGCATTACCCTCGCTGGACGTGGCGGCACGGTGGGCGAGAATTTCGGAATCCAAATCCAGGACGACGGCCAAGTGATCGGCAACGCAGGAACGTCTAGTATCACGCTCGTAGCCGACTCGATGACGCTGACTTCCACCCCATCGGTCGATGCTGGATCAAATTCGGTCGTCCTGCGGCCTCACACTGCTGGGACGCGGATCGACTTGGGCGGTGCCGATGTATTGAGCGGTAGTCCTCTCACGCTGGGCCTTACCGATGCCGAACTCGACCGCATCACCGCAGGGACGTTGACGATCGGCGATGCGGCTAGCGGCCCGATCACCGTTAGCGCGGCGATCACTCGACCATCGGCGACCGACGTACGTCTGGTCGGCGCCGGTGGGATTGTCTTCGATCCTGGGTCTCTTGATACGGCCGGCGGCACACTGGTACTCGACCCCGGCACCGCAGTCCATCCGCTGACGGCCGGGATGGACCTGACAGCCAGCACCGTCTCGTTTGCCGACGGCGCTCAATTGGCCATCCAGATCGACGGTACGACGGTCGATACCGAGTATTCCCAGTTGAACGTCGCAGGTAGCGTGGACTTGACCGGGGCAACGCTGGCGATCAGCGGTTCCTACTCGCCCGTGGTCGGTGACACGTTCACGATCGTCAATAGCGACGGCAGCGATCCGATCATCGGCACCTTCAGCGGGCTGCCTGAAGGGGCCGTGATCCCGGATTTCCTGGGCAGCGGGATGGTTGCCGCGATCACCTACGTCGGGGGCGATGGCAATGACGTGGTGTTGGAAGTGCAGGCCGCCGAGGCCGTAGGCGTCCAGGTGGTCGCCGTTGCGGCGCCCTCGGCAGCGGGGGCGACAACCTTGCCTTCCAGCTTGGATATGGTGGCACTGGGCAGCACGTACTACGTCGAGGTCTGGGTTCAGGACCGCATGCTGCCTGGCGCCGGCATGTCCGGCGGCAAGGTGGACGTGAATTACACGACGGCCGTGGGCGATGCGATGAACGTGTTCAACTTGAACTTCGATATGTTCCCGGACGGGGTGATCGATGACCCGAACGGCCTGGTGAAGAACTTGGGCGGCGGAACGTTGACCGGCGGACAAGGCATCGCTCCCCAGTGGACTCGGCTGGGCTACGTCGAGTACGTGGCGACAGACCTGGGCGAAGCGACGTTCGAGCTTGGTCCCGGCTCGTTACCTTTCAGCCGCTTCGGCGTAGGAAACGTGCCTTGGGATCTGGTGGATCTGGGCGCACCGATCATCGTGAATCAGATCGGGGCGACGCGGATTGATATGACAATTGTCCACGAGCCCAGCACGACGGATGGCAACGGCGAGATAGCCAGCTTGCCTGCCAGTGCGGATTGGGTTCACGAATGGCAGTCGTTCTGGGTCGAGATCTGGGTCAGTACGCCGGGTTCGACGACGTTGGGCATCACCGAAGCGATGGTGGATCTGCATTATCACGCCGAGTATCTGACGGCTCAGGAGATCCAGCACGGGCCCGGCTTTGGGGGGGACCTCACTGGCGAGATCCAAGACAACTTGGGCCGGGTCGATCAAATCGGCGGCAGCACGCTCGTAAGCGGGTTAGGCCAAGAAGGCTACGTGCTGCTGGCCCGAGTCCGGTTTGCTTCGACCGGCGACGACGACGTGCCGGTGGACGAAGAAGGGCGGAACATCGGTCCGTACGACATGCACATGGCATTGGCGAGCGGACTGACGCGACTGGCCGGTGCCAATCCGAGCTTAGGATCAAGGGAAAAATAACTTGGGTGTTTTAGGCTCAAACTTGTAGTTGAATTGTGGAAGTGTTTCGTCGCGAATGATAGTTGGGTTTGCCAGATATTCAGCGGAGGGTTTTTCGTTCGC
>SKKK01000355.1 GCA_007121535.1 Planctomycetaceae bacterium
GGCAGGTCCCGTGATGCTGTGATTTCCGCTGTTCCATCAACGATCTGGATTGAGAACGCGCGTTGCTCTTCTCCGATTTCGTAATTTGGTTTCTGGATGCGAAGGGTAAAGTGCTCTAATCCTGCTTCTTGTAGCGCGGTCACAGTCACCTGAACAAATTTGAACTGCGTCTCAGCGGACGCTTGCACAGCGACATTATTGCCGGTGATCAGGACCGACCATCGCTGGCACTCGGCCGCGAATCCGACCGACGAACTGACCGACGCCACAAAGGCAGCGACAATTGGAAGCGATCTCAAAATGAACATCGTAGCACCCTTCTGAATAGCAGGAATTGTCATCAGCGAACTACTTATTTAGCCTGCGCGCCGGATGGCGATATCTTACGGGTCGCGTGCCGGATATCGCGCAGGCACTGGGAAGACTTTAGAGCAGCTAACGGGTTTGGTGTCAAGCACTTGAGGCAAGAGATCTCTGGCAGGGCGTCGGGTTATTCGGGCGGCTGAGTGTCAAATGACGCGCGGGGGCTTGGCGGGGATATTTGACTGTGGGCAGTTCACGGTGTTCTTTGACACGTTCGTGCCAGATATCACGCAGTTTGTCGAACACCGTAAGGTGCCCGCAAAAAGGTGCGGCGCGAAAGGTGCCACCCATCTTTCAAAGGTGAAGTACGACGATGCCCCTCAGTCTCGGAAAACAGCCAAGCATCTACCGGACGACGGCCACCACTGCGTCCCAATATCAGTATGGTGATCTTGCGGGCCGTGATGGTGATCGAAATTGGACGAGCGCGGCCTTGACGGAGTCTTGCGACCAGCTACAACTTGCCTGCGGAGCGTTCGGCCGCAACCAAAGTCGTATGGGGCTCTGAATCGAATGGTGGCGGGTCGGCACGGTTCTGAATGTCAATAGATTGGTGGGTGGCACCCAACGCCTTGAATTAAGTCGACTGTCAACGGAAGCATTTCCATGGGGAACCAGAATCTCGGCCGTCGCCTTTGGCTGTTGTTTTCTAACGGCCGACTCTTCGGATGCCTGATCGGGCTGGCGCTGATCAACTGGGCGGCGGAATTTGGCGAGGCGGCATCCGCACGGGAGACGCGGCCCAACATCCTGTTCATCCTCACCGACGATCAATCCCACCGCACCGTCGGTGCGTACCCGGAATCGTTCCCCTGGGTACGCACGCCGCACATCGACCGCCTCGCGGCCGAGGGGATTCGCTTCGCCCCCGCGTGGATTGGTACCAACTGCATTCCCTCACGGGCCAGCTTGCTGACCGGGCTGCATTCGACGGGCATCCAGTCGCTCCGGCCATCGGCCGACCCCTCCCTGCCCGATTTCGACGAACAGGGACCGGTCTTCTGGCCTCGCATTTTCCGCGAGCACGGTTACCACACGGCTCATATCGGCAAATGGCACAATTCAGGGGGAACTGGTTACGGCCGCGACTGGGACTATCAGAAAGTTTGGAGTCGCCTGGTCGGAGGCCCGGAATTTAATCTGAACTATCAGAGCAACCAGTTGATCAGCACCAACGGCGGCGAACCGACGCTGACCGACGGCTACTCCACCGACAACTACACCCGGTGGGCGACCGAATACATCCGCGGAAAGCATCGCGACCCGGAGAAGCCGTGGTACTTGTGGCTCTGCTACGATGCTCCTCACGGCCCGTTCCTTCCGGCCAAGCGGCACCGCGACGCGTACCAGAACGTCCCGGTGCCGATCCCGCCCGACATCTTTCCTCCACGTCCGGGTAAGCCGGCTTACATGCAGAAGGTCCACACATGGGTGCGCGGTGAACGCGGCATCCCGGTCATGCGGGATTCCCATTATGAAGCAGATGCCGTGCTGCGGCGGCACCGGGACCGCCAGCAGTTTCCCAAGACCTATCCCGACTGGGTCCGGCTCTACCATCGGCCAGTACGCGCGCTGGATGAAGCCGTCGGGGAACTGCTGCGGGCCCTTGAAGAAACGGGGCAACGCGACAACACGCTGGTGGTGTTCACCTCCGACCAGGGCTTGGCCGTCGGTCAGCACGGCTTCTTCGACAAGCACGCCCCCTACGAGGCCAACTTGGCGGCCCCGCTGATCGCCAGCATGCCCGGCACTCTGCCACAGAACGCGGTCTGCGACGTGACCGTCTCGGGGGTGGACCTGATTCCCACGTTCTTCCGCTTTGCCGACATCCCGCTTCCGTGGCCGATGCACGGCCGCGATCTGACCCCCCTGTTGAAAAACCCGCGCGCCCACTGGCCCCACCCGGCGATGCTCATTTATACCATCGGGGCCTGGGGCGACGACACGGTCGACATCCCCGACTTTTCCGCCATGCGGCTTCCCGCCAGAGGGTTCCGCGTCCCCTGGTACGTCACCCTGCGGCAAGGCCAGTACAAGTACATTCGAACGCTCGTTCCCCAGGAAGTCGAAGAGCTTTATGACCTCTCTTCGGACCCGCACGAGCTGACCAACTTGGCACGGAATCGCCAACACCGCCCGCGGCTGCGTGAACTGCGGTCCGCTGCACTCGACGAACTGCACCGCATCGGCGCAAAGTTCGTCTCGCATCTTCCCCCGGTGGCAGGGAATTGAGCAATGAACAAAAACAGTATGCAGCTGGCGTTGTCGTTGGCCATCTTCGGCAGCGCGTCGTTCGCGCTGCACGCCGGGGAAAACAATCGCCTCACCCACCTTCAACGGACGGACGCGTACTATCCGTCTCAGGGTACCTTTCGACCGCCCGCTAAGGCGGGTTGACGCCCGCGACCCGTGCAGCCTTCGTGCTCGTACTCGTACTCGTTATCGTAATCGGCTTCCCGAAATCGAGTACGAGCACGAGCACGAGTACGAGCAGACATGCGTTTTCGTGACGTAGGTCAGGATTGTGATTTCCTCGGCGTTCGAGTCGATGCCGGAAACAGACTGCGGGTCCGACGTAGCCCGCTACGTGGAGAGCCCCAACAGGATCTCCAGACGGCCCAGATTGCAGACCAGAGGCTGAGCCTTCCTGCATCAAACAGCCGGCAGGCGAACTCAACCAGCGCCTCGCGCTCACTCAATCCTGCTTGCCGCAACATTTCATCCGGAACTATAAGCATCGCCATCGTCCTAACCTCCCGTTGCTATTCTATCACAACCCGGTAGCCGACAATACCAGCAACGGAGAAAAAGGCGGACACGAAAGCATCTGCAAGCGGTCTTCGATCCACTGCCTGCGATGTTCCGATCGCCCGCCGCACAAAAACGCCTGCCGGACATAGCGGGAAACGCAGTGCTAGTAACGAGTTACGTTCACGTCGCCGAGTTGACGTCGAGCGACGCGGAATGCATGCGTCTCACGGTCCGCTGTGCGTGGTCTCCGATTACCCGAACGATTTCGAGCAAGACCGACGGACAACAGGCCGTCTTCTTAGCCATCTTGACAACCCCGTCTTTCAATTTCGCTGGGGCTTCGCCCCAGACTCCACGCCGGCTACGGGTTTTCTGACCGCGTGGTCCGCTCCGCCATCCATTCCGGTACTGCTTGACTGACTTACTGACCGGCCTGATTCACCAAACTGAAGACCAGACGGATCCCGACGCTACGGCTCCGGTAGCCCCGCGAGCACATCATTCCAGCGTGATCGGTCCCCGTGCATCGCGCATGAGATCTATTGAAAGAATCGCCAAGAAGGTTCCCGAGCCGGGAGCATGGCGCGGAACGCATCAGAAACTCCCATCAGACTGACAAAACGAGCCCACTTGCCGGTCATCAGCTAGAGAGAAACGACCTGGTTAAGAAGCCACACCGGATCAGCACCAGCATCGTCGCCCCCCCGACCAAAAACCGAACCACTTCACACAGCGAGCTTCTGGCTTACTTCAACGCTCCGGTTCACGCGCCGGCGTAGCCGGTCGCGTGGAACCGGTGATTAGGTTGCGTTGCTTCACGAAAGAATGTCACCTTTGTGTGCAAAGATTGTGGTTGAAGTCTCTCCTAGCCTCATGAGCGACCGTGTAACTTCAATAATTGTTCCTGTTGGGCTATGAAACTGAACTCTAAGATAGAAATAACACTGGTCTGTCTCAAATCGCCTGAGCGCCTCTTTAAAGTCATTCTTCCTGAGACGGAATGAAATCTTTCGTTTCTCACCCGCGCCTAAGTAAAACTCACCTTCAACATGATGCTTCAATCGCTTGTTTAAGGCTTCCTCGCAACCAAACTCGAGGTAGACGGAACTAACCTTCAGAGGTTTGAGCCCTCGGTTTTCAAGATTTCCTTCATACGTAAACGCATCGTTAGGTCCCGGACCCCGCCCGTAGATGGACTCATCTGCTACCTGCAGTCGAGCGGCATAGTCAAACTCTTGAAGTCTTTTGCTTCTGCGGTAGCTTGCCACAGCGATTGCAGCAGAAACTAAAGATACTGCCAGTGATATAAGTGGCAAGTATGTCATCAGCGTAACGGACTGTTCTTGTGCCATTCTTTCGGGTTCTTTCACAAACTAACGACGGGCGTCACCGGGCCGCGCCGATGACGCCAGCTATTTTCCAAGGCCCGATCGCGGCTCCGGCACACGCCATGGTTCGTTCTACGGGTCACAATCCGAACGCTTGCCTGATGCCGTCAAAGATCAAGACGAACTCACTAACTCCTTTTCCGTCCTGCGAGTGGGCAAGGATGCCCGCCGCGCCCATCTGCTGTGCGACCGACGAACCCGCGTCTTTGATCTGCTTCAGTGTTCTTTTCCCGAGGGGGCCCCCTGCTGGGTCGGTCGGCTTTCCGTACTGCGGGATTGCGCAGTCTATGCCAGTAACGGCCTTGACGATACCCGCATCGAGGTAATTCTCGATGTTGCTCCTCGCCAGGAATTTAAGCGCTGCGCACGAGACGGGACATGTTGCCTGTAACTCCTCGGCATCGTCGCCCATCGGCCCACCCGGTGCGATCCGGTCGCTATCCGCCAAGACAGCCCACTTGAGCCCCGCAGTGTCGATGCAACGAGTAGTGACGCTGAATCTGAGGTTGCAGATCCCCCCGCACTGCAAGAAGAGGACATCGTTGGGATCGAGGGTGGTATGCCCAGCATTGCGAAGCAGCGACAGCACAACGGAGTAAAACTCGACGTCTCTCGGGCCCTCAACGAGGATGACGTGGTTCTTGCCGACGAGGCGGTCAGATGCCTCGACACCAAGTTCGGCAGCTATCTTCGTAGCGTCCATATGCGGTACCTGCCGAACTTCCGCTCGCGCATCTGGACGCACGACAAGCACAACGTCACGCAGTGGTGCGGATGATGCGAAGACCGGAGAATGGGTCGTGAACACCACCGAATGACCGAGGTCCGCCAACTCGCGGAACGCAGCGTCGAGATCGCGCTGCGCCCCAGGGTGCAGATGGACCTCGGGTTCCTCGACAGCGAAAACGTACCTTTGTCCGCCGGGAGCGTGCAGGGAGGCCGCAGCCTCGTATTGAAAGTACGCAACCATGAAGAGGCGTCGGACGCCGGCCCCTCGCATTTCGTACGGGATGCTGATTCCGGCTGGGTCGCCCCAAGCGAGCCCAATCCCGTCGACCGCCTTCTTCCAGCTGACCTTGGCGTTTGCCTCCAAGGAGGTGACCGTACTCGTAAGTCTATGCAGACGTTCGAAGACCTTGTCGAATTCCGCTTGGATCGTTGCGCGAATCTGGTCCTCGATCTGTTTGGCATTTGGTTGCGCCGCGAGAGCCTTGTCGACGATCCCTTTAAACTGATTTTGAACTGGCGTCTCTCCGATGCCGTAGTTGGCCGTGTCGGTAAAAACGATCAATTGCGGCAGTATCTCTCGGAGTTTCTTGTCGATGGATGTTGCGTCAACCCACGCCTCGCGAAGTCCCTTCCCATCTGATGTTGCTTTCTGACGGAGCGTCGATCGCTTCTCCTGATTTGTCTCCTTTCCGGCCTTGACTGCCGGGAGCCCATGTTGAGTCAGGAGTTCGAGCAATTGGTCATGATTCTTGATGGCCAACGGGAAGAGGTCATCGTCGTCCACGTCCTGGATGAGGATTTCATTGGCGGTGATCGTCTTCGTGGATATTTTGAGGCGTATGCGGAGCAAGCCGCTACTATCTACCAGACAGTCATCTGTGAGATGTATCTTGTTTTTTGCGTCGATCCGGACCTCTTGGGTGGCCAAATCTGCCGGACGAAACGCAACTTCAATCTCGGCAACTCCGTCAGGCTCCTTTGCGTGGATATCCGAAAGGTCTAGCCCGCCCTTTCTTGGCGGTTCGAAGAACAATCGCAGCGCGTGAAGAAGCCCGGACTTACCTGCGTCGTTTCGTCCGACGATTGGGATGACACCGCCAAACCTAGCAGCTCCGCTATCCGCGAAAGCGCGAAAGTTCCTAACTCGAACCTCAGCAATGGGCATTGTCGCCAGGCTCCTGTAGATGGTCTGTAAGCGAACGATCGGGATGACCGAGCGGCGCCGGAGGGATGGACCATTTGAAAGGAGCTTACCGCCGCTTCGGTCCATCCGTTGGTTCGTGGGTTGCGTACGTCGGCCAACAGTTCGACGCTGGACGACCGCCGCCCAGCCGATCGAACGACATCCTACCACACAACGGCAGCGACGGCAAACACTTTTTCGCGATCCATGTCGCAAGTCGCAGTCGGGGCAAATTCAGCCCAGCCATTGCCGTGACGAGTTGGTTCCGCGAGACGAACCGCACCTTCGATTTGTTTGCGTCGACTCTGCCCTGAAAGGGCCCGACAAATCAGCCCGGGGCAAGGCGACGCGAGTGGTTGCGCGTCGTCGCCGTCGCCCTGGGTAGCGTATCGTTGCGACGAAGAAGCCCTGAAGGGGCGAGACAATCGATGCATCGGTTTGTGCCGCCCCTTCAGGGCTTGGGAACCAATCGCCACCACCACCCCGGGGCGGCGCTTCACTCTGCCCCGGGCTGATTTGTCCCGGCCCCTTCAGGGCACACCACCGCACCCCGCAACATTTCGAACAGCGGCGCGATCGACCGTTCCAACCGCGAGCGGCGTGGCCATCGAACGAATTCGGCGATGCAGAACGCCGCAACGGACAGATCGGATCGAAGCCAGCGAACTCGGGAACATGACCGCTTGGCCAACGAGGCATTCAGCAACATCCCGGTTGTTTCCACGAACGACCCCGCTCAGCAGCCCGGCCCACGCCGCTGAGTTATGAGCTCCCAGAACCGATGTCGCGGGCCGGGTCTGCTGCTGCGGTTGGTCCGGCCTGTACCAGCTCGGCTGAAACATGAACCGTCGGCCCATCTTCCTGCAGTTGAACACCTAACCTGAGATTGTTACTGGTCGCCTGCTTCGTTTCAAACTCTGCGAGGACCTGTTCGGGGAAAGGATCTGCAGCGTCAGCTGGCCTGTATCGAACGAGCTTGGCCTCGGAGAGAGAGAGGTTTTCATGCTTCCACCGTAGCCTCATAGGCAACGTGATCGATTTGACCTGACGGTTGCCCTTGGGGGTACAGAGCTGCAAGTTGTCGGAGGGGGTTATGGTCAGCTTTACGAAATAGTCCCTGTTGTCAGTGGGGACTTCATCGAAGATCTTCATCTGGTCGTCCGCGCGAAGCCAGATGTCATTGAGTGACAAAGGCTCGCCACTTGGGCCGCGGAAGACGTGCTGAGCGAATGACGAACCCGACCCTGCGTTGGGGATTGTCAGTTCCGCTGGCTCGTCCCCCGGCTCCGCAATGAAGACGATTTCTGGCTGCCCTGTCAGTTCACAGTCCTTGAAGACGTGAATCATTCCCACTAGCGGCATCCAGCTCTTGATGTCCTCCTCCGTGATCTCGTCGAGGATGCGTAGGTCTATTGCGTTCTCCCGGGCGATGCGTGCGGCTTCCGCGGAAAACCCCGACGCCGCCACGGCAATCGTTTTTGCCGCCCCGATGTTCTTCTTCTTTGCCGCGAGTTGTTCGATCCAAGTTACGTCTTGCACCGCAACACGGTCGCGGCACTCCACCGTTACGAGAATTTCCGCACTGCCGACACGTGTGCGGATTGACACATCCACCTCCCGGGATGTGCCGGTTGTGATGCAACGGATGAAGTCCGGCGACGTAACCGTCACGTGCTCGCCGGCCAACGCATGCTCGATACGGCTGACCAGCTTCTCAAAGCTCCGCCACGCAGGCGTTGTCATGTAGCCTCTCCAGCCAAAAGCCCTCCAGCGGCCGAACGAGCGGGATGAGCGAGCGGCGCTGGAGGGATGGACGACTTGAAAGGAGCTTACCGCCGCTTCGGTCCATCCCTTGGATACTCATCATGGCCTCCCTGGATTGTAGCGGTTGGCGCTTCAGTCCAGAAGCACACAATTGACAGTTGGGGCCCGTTGGCACACGAGCCCCAGAATCCACCCCCCAACCCAAGGA
>SKKK01000550.1 GCA_007121535.1 Planctomycetaceae bacterium
AGGCGATCCGCCGAGGCGATACGCTGACGTTGCCCGGATACTTTGCCCCCGAGTCCTGGTACGTTTGCCGCTTGCGGTTGCTTCCGCGCGACAGGCTGCGATTGAAACAGGGTGGTGCCGTCCGATTCCATACGGGGACGACCGAAGTGAATGCCGCCATTTACAATCTGGGACAGGGTGAAGTGGGCGAACCGGGTGAGTACTTGATCCAAATCCGTACCCAGTCCCCGATCCTCGCCGGACCGGGTGATCGTTTCATCCTCCGGCTGCTGTCGCCAATGCAAACCGTGGGGGGTGGCACGATCATCGAGGCAGTTTCGAGGAAGCTGAAGCGGACCCGCCCGCAGCTTCGTGAGGAACTGGAACAAAGGGCCCGGGCGATAAGCGGCGATTCCCGGTTTGTCGAATACTGCATCCGCACCGCTGGAAGACTGACAGCCAGCGAAGCCGAGATCGCTGTTCGAGCCAAAGTCCTACCAGACCGGTTGCAGGAGATTTTGGCCAAGCTGATGCGCGAGCAGAAACTGATCGGCATCGCCGCCGGCCGATACCTGCACCGCGATACGGCCGACTCCGCTTGCAGCCGCGTGCTACAGATTGTCCAACAACATCATCACGACACCCCCGACCGGCCTGGTATCACCTTGGAAGAACTGAAAGGGGCGACCCATTGGGACAAACCCGTGCTGGATGCGGTGATCGTCATGCTGAAAACGGATGGACGTTTGGTCGAGCGGCACGGTCATCTGGCGTTACCGTCGCACGAAACCTCGCTATCCGAACACGATGCCGAACACTTCGCGCAGATCGAGATGCTGTTCCGCGACCAGCCTTTTCAACCGCCGAGCGTCGAGCAGATCATCCATGCCACGGGAATCGGAAAGGAATCCGTCGAGAAGACCCTGAAGAACCTGCGCGATCACGGACGCTTGATCTGGGTGGGCCAAGGATTGCTGTTCCACGCCAAGGCGATCGAAGTCGCAAGGCAACGGCTGGTCGAACACCTCCGCCAGCAAGGTCGTTTGGAGAGTGTCAAATTCAAGTACCTGCTGGACACCACGCGCAAGTACGCTCTTCCGCTGTTGGACTACTTCGACCGCACCGGCCTGCTGCGCCGCGACGGCAATACACGGTATCTGAAATAGCTTCGCCGATCCCGAAGATCCCGATCCCCACGGGCGATCTTGTTGCATCTTCTAAGAGGCGGTGACAATACCGCCGATGTAGGATGGCTCTCCGAGCCGTCAGGCAATTTTGTTACCGCCTGTAAGCACCTATCCAAGTCGCGAGGAGACGACAGACAATCGCCATGGACGCGAGTCCGTGGGACCCGCGATACCGAACGGTCCCTAAGTCGCAAGGCGACCGTAGGTGTCCCATGGTGGTGGGAATCAAACCAACGGTCGGTTTCGTGTTCACGAAGGTTTTTGGCAAACTCAATCTGTTGGCCTCCCCGAATCTGCTGGAGTTTATGTGTCAAAAGGAACCGCTCGGCCAGCGAAGCAGAGTTCGACGCGGGGACGGGCGCAACTCTCAGCCAGCTTGGTCGCTTGAACATTCGACGACGAAGCCTTCGGCCCGGGACTGCACCGCTTCCTCGCCGAGCAATTCCCCACGCCGACCATTTCTGCCACCGGATATTCGCTTGTCCAGAATTCGGTTGCCCCCAAATCCCTTTGCCCTGTCCCTTCCCCCATATTTGCCCAGCCAAGCGATCCTGAACGACCTGATTTAGGGGTTCATCGTGCTAGAGGATTGAAAGGTGCCACCCACCTATCTATTGACAGAGCGGATTCTTTGATTACAATACTTGGATACAGGAGGACCTATCATGGGGCGACCAATTCGAAGTGAACAGTTTGATGCGGGCGAGGTGTGCATCGTACATGCGATCCAAAGGTGTGTCCGCAGGGCATTTTTGGCGGGACAAGACGATCGAACGGGTATCGATTACTCGTTCCGCCGCGAGTGGATTCGGCGTCGGATGGAAGCGTTGGCCTCGGTCTTCGGTATCGACGTACTGACCTATGCCATCATGAGCAATCATTTGCATGTGATCCTTCGGAATCGCCCCGATGTAGTGGCGGAGTGGTCTGACGAAGAGGTTGCGCTGCGGTGGCTCAAGGTGTTTCCTGGCCGACGACTGGACGAGCAACTGGCAGAGCCGACTGACGGCGATGTGAAGAGGCTGGTGGCAGACGCCGAACGACTGGCCATCGTGCGACGGCGATTGTCAGACATTTCGTGGTTCATGCGGGCTCTGAGTGAACCGATCGCCCGCCTGGCAAACAAGCAGGATGGCTGCACCGGCCGCTTCTGGGAGGGTAGATTTCGGGCTCAGCGAATCGTCGATGACGCCGGGCTCTTGGCTTGTGCCATGTACGTGGATTTGAATCCGGTCCGAGCCGCGTTGGCCGATTCGCCCGACCGATCGGTTTACACGTCGGCTTATGATCGAATCCAAGCGGAACGAGGTGAAAAGATCCCTTCGGCAGCCTTTGATTTGGTGAGCGTTTCGTCTGACCAAACTGGCGATCATCTGCGCGAGACTTCCGTCGCTGATCGAAAGCAGCAGCGGCGGGCCAAGCGGCGAAATCCCACCGGAAAACAGATTCTGCGAGATTTGTGGTTGGCGCCCATGACGCTGTCGGAGAGTAAAATGGCGGACGATCCCGAAGTTCATCGACGAGGCGTGCGTGCCAGCGACAAAGGTTTCTTGAACCTGGATTGGGAGCAGTACCTGGCACTATTGCGGTGGACGGCCAAGCAGAATGCGAAAGGTCTGGTTGCCAAGTTGCCGGAGAAGCTTCGAGGCACTCTGAGCGCGTTGGGCATCGAGGCCTCGATGTGGCGCGACTTGGTGTGGAACTACAAACGATACTTTGGCCGCAGCACCTGTGCCGGTTCGCCGGACGCGATGTCTGCTGATGCGGCGCGCAGCGGCAAGCGACATCGCTCGGGCCAACGCCTGGTCCGCGAATGCTTTACCGTCACCGCCGGTTAGATGGTGTCGAGCGCATTGAGTCATGGCCTCTGCTTGTTTTCGATTTGACACTCTTCTTGCGTACCCCGTCTCTTTCTGATTGTCGAAGTCCAGGTGCGGGCCGACCGAGTGACGGATGCATGCGGCCTGTAACGCCCGACCTCACAAACATTCCGTTTCGCAGCCTTCCTGGAGGTGAAGGCGTAAGAAATGGATGGCATCAAACAATCCGCACTCTTCTTAAGTGATGAAGGCGTCAAAGGCCAAACGACGCCAAGACAGCACCAATCGACCTCCCGAGACCAAACGACCGCTCAATATAGATGGATGGCACCAAAAGAGGAGGATTCAATATAGATGGGTGGCACCAAAAAAGCAAAGCACCAAAAGCAAAAACGATCGTGCTGCCAATCGGCGACTGATTCTGCTACAATCGGGTTTCGGTTCAGCCGCGTGCGGCCCGTGCATCACCCGATCGATAGGCATTCAGAAAGTGAGAATATTATGACGCGTTCCACAAGCATAACGATGACTTTGGCAGCTCTGGTGCTGATCCTGTCTTTCCAGGGGGCCTACCCCGTGTTCGCTCCGGCGAGGGATGATAATGTGAGCGACGACGATGCAATCGACGGCGATGCGATGATCGCCGAGTATTTCGAAATCGAGACGGCTCGCTTGCGCGATGCCTGCCTGGCGGAGATCACCAGTCTGGAAGATTGGGAAGCCAAGCGGGGCGAATACCGCCGCCAACTTCTGGAGATGCTCGGCTTGGATCCCTTGCCGGAACGAACCGAACTGCAGGCCGTGGTCACCGGCAAGACGGAGCATGACGAGTTTATTGTCGAACGTCTGCATTTTCAGTCACTCCCGGGGCTGTACGTCACCGGAAACCTGTACCTGCCTCGTTCGCGATCCGAACCTCTGCCCGCCATCCTGTACGTGTGCGGTCACGGCGCCTCGCGCAGAGACGGGATCAGCTATGGCACCAAGGTGACGTACCAACATCACGCTGCCTGGTTCGCTCGGCACGGCTTTGTTTGCTTGATCATCGATACGCTGCAGTTGGGCGAAATCGAAGGCATCCACCATGGAACTTATCGCTATGACATGTGGTGGTGGTTGAACCGGGGCTATACACCAGCGGGGGTCGAAGCCTGGAACTGCGTGCGGGCTCTGGATTATCTGCAATCGCGGCCCGAGGTCGATGGTAGTCGGCTGGGAGTCACCGGGCGTAGCGGCGGCGGTGCGTACAGTTGGTGGATCGCCGCGATCGATGATCGGATCACGGCCGCTGTTCCCGTCGCGGGGATCACGGACCTGGAAAACCACGTGGTGGACGGGTGCGTCGAAGGCCACTGCGATTGCATGTACATGGTCAATACGTATCAGTGGGATTACCCGCTGGTCGCCGCCTTGGTGGCGCCCCGGCCGTTGCTGTTGAGCAATACGGACCGTGACAGGATTTTTCCTCTGGACGGCGTGGTGCGGACCTACGAACAAGTGCTTCGGATCTACGAACTGTACGACCAGCGAAACAACCTGGGATTGCAGATCACGGCCGGTCCCCACCGAGATACCCAGGAGCTGCACATCCACGCCTTTCGCTGGATGAATCAACATCTGCGAGACGATGACTCGATGATCGAAAAGGCGGCTTTCCGATTCTTCGAGCCCGAAGAGTTGAAGGTCTTCGAAACGCTGCCCGAGGATCAGCGAAACACGGAGATCCACGAGACGTTCGTACCGGCGGCGCCCGAACCGCCGGTGCCCCAGGACGAAGCCAAGTGGTCGGCGATGCGGGACGGTTGGCTTGAAGCGTTGCAAGAGAAGTCCTTTCGAGCCTGGCCCACAAGCCCCCCGGACCTGGCTGTCAAAGCTGTCGATTCCTCCGTTCGGGACGGCGTCCGTTTCTGTGCGTACGATTTCGACAGCCAGCAGGCGATTCGGTTGCGGATCTACATGGTCCGGCCTGAAGGCCCACCGGCCCCGCAACAGATCGTGGTCCACGTGCTGGATGATGCTGAGTTGACCGAGATGTTGGCTGCGTACCGAGTCGGGTTCGCCGAACCATTGTCGGGCGAAACCTTGCCCGAAGCCGATGCGGAATCCTATCGCGATAAGGTGGAAGCCTTGATCGCGACCCAGCAGGCTCACGTTTACGTTGCCCCGCGAGGGATCGGGCGCACCGCATGGGACCAGAGCCCTCGAAAGCAGGTCCAGCATCAACGGCGCTTCTACCTGCTGGGACAGACTCTGGATGGAATGCGAATCTGGGATGTGTGTCGAGCCATCCAGGCTGTGCGATCGCCGGACGGTTGGCCGGGGACGCCGCTCCATCTGCGAGGCGCAGGAACGATGGCCGGGATCGCGCTGTATGCATCGTTGTTCGAACCGCATATCGAACAACTGGATCTGCACGATTTGCCCAACCATCATCGCGATGGTCCGTACCTGTTGAACGTCAACCGCTATCTGGACGTGCCGCAAGCCGTGGCGATGGCCGCCCAGCGGACTCGCATCAGGATGCAGGGCGCCGACCCGCAGGACTGGAGCTACGCCAACAGCGTCATCCAGGCACTGGGCTGGGAACCGGAAGCGTTGCAGTTTTGCCAGTAAACGTCGGCACTGCCGGTTCAACGCCAGCGATACATGTGCCGTCCGACATCACGGCTGGCCGCAATGATCTCCGGATAGGGCGTATCGCAGATGTCGAGAAACCCGATCTGGTAGTTTTCGCCATCGCCGCGACCGGTGGTGGCCTGGTCGCCGAACTGGAACCAGTGGGTTCCGACCAACTGCGGATTCTCCACGGCGCCGCGCACGTAATTCAAATAGGCCGCAGCGCGCCCTTGCTGGTTGGCCGTCGCGCGCAATCCCGTGTGGAACATGCCTCGGTCCAACGCACCGAAGTGAAACTCGCCGATGATCACCGGAGCGTCCAGTGCTGCGGGCAAGCGGAAACGGGCCACCGATTCCCGATACAGGTTATAGCTGATCACATCGCAGTACTTGGCAGCCGATTGGACCGCTCGATCGTTCACCCAGGCAAAACGGCATCCCAGATACAGGGTGTCCGGCGCGTACTTCTTGACCGCTTGCCGACAAACATCGAAATACCGATCCGCGATCCGCGTCGCGAATGCCTGCAGATCCGCCAGGGCTCGTTGGCGATCCGGTGGTGGCTGTTGATGTTCCGACAGGGCCTCCCACGAGCGATGGTCGGTACCCCAGGTATCGTTCAACCGCTCGATCGATTCGTACTTCTCTTGCAGATCGGCGATGAACGCCTGCTTGGCCGCCTGCTTGGCTGGTGATTCCAGGGTGGCCACGGCCAACGAGACCTCCTCGCCCCACGACAACTCGTTATCCACAAACACGCCCAGGCACCAAGGGGAATTGGCCGCTTGTTGCTGAGCCGCCATGTTGCGTTCGGTCGTTTCGCGGAACGAAGGATCGAAAGGATCAGGGAACTGGCCCCAGTACCCCGAGCTGCCCTCGATCGGCAGACGCCCCGAGTTGACGGTCACGACATACGGCGTCTGTGCCGTGCCGTAGATTTCGGGGTCAGACCAGTTGCCGATGGTATTCAATCCCCAACTGCGCAAACGCTGGTGGCTTCGTTGCTGGAACGTCTGCCGCCAGGATTCGCCGTACTTTCTTGCCAGATTGCTGCCGGTGAAATTGAAGGTCCGATAGGTGCCCCTGTTATGGTAGTAACCGTGCGGCGCCCAGGATCCTCGGCCGTAAAACACGGCCAATGGCGAGTCCTTCGCAGGCAGATCGGCAAAGTAGAATTCTCGATCGGTGATCGGCGTCGTGCCCGTCGTCCAGCGTACGCAGTCGATCCCGTACGACCAGAACAAGCGTCCTTCCGGGTCGACCAGCCACCATTTCCCATCCCGGTTGGTCACGCGAAAACGGCCGGTCGCTTCCAGTTCGGGACCGTCAAGCCAACCGCCGTATTGGGTCAAGCCATCCGGGCCGACGTGCTCTGCAAGATCCCGGTCTTCGATTGCGATGCGTTGCTGCAAATCCTGTTCGTCGGAAACCTTGCCTGGCCAAGTTCGGTGCTTGTACTGGCCGAAGCGGTCGATCATCGGAAACAAGGTTTCCGGTTCAGCCGTCAGCCAGATCGAGTCTTCCAGTTCCCCGGTGGCCCGTAACTGGGATAACTCCAGCGTATGATCTCGATCCGGTTGACTCACAAAACACAGGATGGCGGTTACCTGCGACGCATCAATCCCTTGGTCCGGGTTCATTTGCCCCGGATAACCTCGCATTCCAAACAATTTGTCCCGCAACGCCGCGGGGGCTCGCCGAGTCAACGGCAAACGCACCGTCTTCTGCTGCCCCTCCGGGACATCTTCAACAACTTGGATGTACTGCTGTTGGCCGTCGATATTCGGACTGTCGGCTCGTAAACCAAATCGCAGCGGATGTTCGCCCGTGTTTCGGACCACGACGGACACCGCCTCTCGTTCGGTCAGATCCCATCGATCCTGGGCGGGAACGACTGTGATGCCCGGCCAGCGTTGCTGATGCCCGGCCTCCAGACGCAGCACCGGTTGTCCTTCGTGATCCGCGATCGACAATTGGACATCCCGAGTTTCGATGGCGGACAAATCCGTATCCGGACCGACCGTCAAAAGTACATGATCGTCGGCCGCCGCCGGGCGCTGCGAACCGACCAAGAGCAGAACGAAGACGAAGCAAAAGGACGCAAGGCGAGAGCAACGATGCATGATGGTGGGCTCCAAGGCGGGAGGATGTCGTAGGTACACAGCGTGCGAGTCCTCTCACGATACGCACAGAACGGCTCGACGGCAACCCATGGGCCATTTCGACTTGGTCCCCGCATGCTATCGTGATACTCGGTTTCCCTTGTCCAGTGACGACGTCGATCACAAGCAGCCGCACGATTCCCCCTGCTTCTTCGGCCGTCCAAAGGCGTGTATTTCCTCTCTCGACCACGGCGGTTTGGCAAATCGCTGACCATTTCGACGCTGGAAGCGATCTTTCTGGGGCGGCGGGAATTGTTCCAGGGCTTGGTGATCGATTCGGTGGACTACGATTGGAAACGCTACCCGGTCATCCGCATCGACCTGGGCGACAAGCAGGCTCGCACGCCCGAGGATCTGAAGACGGCCCTGGCGTACGCGATCGAACAGAACGCCGAGCGACATTCGATTCGCCTGAAGCAAACCGCGTGCAACCTGATGTTCAACGAGTTGGTCACGGCGTTGGGACGCGACGAAAGAGTGGTCGTCCTGATCGACGAGTACGACAAGCCCATCTTGGGCAATATCGAAAACCCGGCTGTCGGCGAAATCCTGCAAGTCTTGAAAGCCTTTTACTCGGTGGTGAAGACGTGCGACGCTCAGATCCGCTTTGCC
>SKKK01000059.1 GCA_007121535.1 Planctomycetaceae bacterium
GAACAGGATGCAAAGGCGTCGGACAGTCCGAAGAATGGCCCCCGGTCCGCGCATGTCGGACTCGGAAAAACCTATGGTCCCCAACGGTCTCACACCGGTGGGGGCAGGTTTGGGAACTAAGCACCAAACGGAAAAGCGGCCGCAGGAAGTTCACCTTGGAATCGAACGGTTTTTGTTCCCACGGGCCCAGCGCCGGTGGGAATGGGTTTGGAAACCAGGGACGGTTTTCGTCCCCACCGGCCCCGCGCCGGTGGGAAAGGGTTTGGAAACCAAGGACAATGTTCCCGGCGCCGCTTCCGCCCCCACTGCCGGCCGCGACACCCGCTTGGGGCAGACGTCGCGGCGGGCAGTGGGGGGGGGGGCGGGAAAGGCGAATTAGAGTTCAGGGTAGGCGGCACCTTGGTTGCCAAACCCTTTTCCACCGGTGCAGGACCGGTGGGGACAAAACGGTCAACCCCTCAACTCCAGACAACTCGCACGATGCCAGCGACTTACTTACACATCGAAGTCAAGACCGCTCAGTGCTCCAAACGCGCGGGGCAACCTTGTGGCGACCTGGTCATGAGCGATCGCAGTCCGGCTCACACAACGTTGATGTGTGTCGACGGAATCGGGTCCGGCACCCGTGCTCGCATCGCGGCCCAAATGTGTGCCAAGCGCTTGGCCACCAGTTTGCAACTGGACATGACGTTGCGACAAGCCTTTACATCGGTTTCGGAAACGATGAATCGATGGCGAGATCCCAGCAAACCTTTCGCGGCGTTTTCCGTCGCTCGAATCCGAAACGATGGCATGACAACCGTGTTGTGTTATGATGCTCCGCCCCCGCTGCTGGTCGGCCCCAGTCAAGCAGCTCAGCTTCCCTCTCGGCCGCTGCCTTGGGGAAAAGTGTTGGTGACGGAAACCCAGTGCCAGCTCAGACCAGGGGAAGGGCTGCTGATGATCAGCGACGGCATCACTCAGGCGGGCATCGGGTCGCGCTTTCCCTGCGGTTGGGATAGCGCCGGTGTCGCTCGCTTCGCCAGCGGTGCTCTGGTTCGGGGAAGCCGAGTGCCCGATATTCCCGACCTGGTACTGAACGAAGCTCGCAAGATCTGGGAAACCAACGGCGATGATTGCACCGCGACACTGGCCTATTGTCGATCCGGGAACGTAGTCAGCCTGTTCACCGGTCCGCCGGCCAACGAACAAAATGACGGAACCATGGTGCAGCGATTCATGGATCTGCCTGGCGAGAAAGTCGTGTGCGGCGGAACGACCGCCGACATCGTCGCCAGTTGGCTGGGCGCGTCAATCCAAGTCGAGCAAGAGATGACCAATCCTCACGTCCCGCCTCGATACGCAATCCCCGGCATCGATGTCGTGACCGAAGGCGCGGTGACCTTGAACCAGGTTTGCAATTTGCTGGACTTGGACGTCCCGATGCTGAAACAGGACAATGGCGTGGCCGACCTGTACAATCTGCTTCGCACGGCGGACTGTGTGCATATCATCCACGGAGCGGCGCGAAATCAGGCAGCCGATTCGTTGACCTTTCACCAACTAGGAATTCTCGCCCGTCACAACGTTCTACTCCTGTTGGTGGACAAGCTCCGCGCTCAGGGCAAACTGGTGACACTCACACGGTGTTAGGCGCTGTCAGAAAAAGGCTCTGACCCTTTTTCTGACAGAGCTTCGATCCCATCCGCCCCCGTCGTCCACGAAGGCATCAAAAAAGCTCGGAAAAGACCCCGTCCCTTTTCACAACGTGTAGAGGGATTCCCAGCCTTTTCGGGGCGGCGGGCCGATCAGCAAAGCGTTGGCCGTGTCGTTATCGACGAAACGTTTGGCCTGCGGATCGAAGGCCAGCGTCTCGCCCTGCAAGCCCAATTCCTGGGCGATCACGCCCAGATTGAATACTTGATTCAAGGGGCCCGCCACGTCGAACGACGAACGGCATTGTTCTTCGCCCAACGCGGCCAGTACAAAGTTCGCGTAGTGGTTGGAAGCGGTGGAAAATCGAGGCAATTCGCCTTCGACTTCCTTCCGCACGGCTTCCGGGATGACTTGCAACGTCGCGCCGTGCGTGCCGCCCGCGAAGTCGTACTTGCCGCCCAGCAGCACTTTTCCTGCCGTGCCCGAACGCTCGCCTTCCGGCGGACGGTTCGCCGTGCCGTCGTACCAATAGACTTCGACCGGCGGTTTGTCCCCGCGCGCGGGAAAACGAAAACGCAACGTGGTTTCATACGGGAATATGTAGGCATTGTGCCGGTCGACGTGTACCAATTCGACTTCGGTCGGCAAGCCCAGTTCGAGAAAGCGGTGGGCCGTATCCAGGATATGCGGTCCCCAATCGCCGATCGCTCCCATCCCGTACCGATACCAGCCTCGCCAGTTGCCCGGATGGAAACGCCCGCTGAACGGCCGTTCTTCGGCGGTCGTATGCCAAAGGTCCCAGTGAAGTCCTTGGGGAACCGGTTTCCCTTCGGGGAAGCCGGGCACGTCCCCCCAGGGATGCCAGCGGCGTCCGCGATTGAAGTGCGATACCACTTTGGTGACACCATCCAGCAGGCCCGCTTCCGCGAAGGCTTTGAACTGGTGATAGTTGCCTCCCGAGTGCCCTTGATTTCCCATCTGACAGGCCACCTGGTACTTTTTTTCTGCCGCCATCAGCAATTCCGCCTCGTGGAACGTGTTGGCCAGCGGCTTTTCGACGAACACGTGCTTGCCCATCGACATGGCCAAGATCGCGATGGGAAAGTGCGAATGATCGGGCGTACCGATCGCCAGGGCATCGATATCGTCGGCCATTTCGTCCAGCATCACGCGGAAATCGTTGTAGGCCGCCGCGTCCGGATAATCCTTCTTGGGACCTGCCAGACGTCGGTCATCCACATCGCACAGCGCTACTACCCGGACTCGTGATTGTCGTCCGACGTTCCGAGCCGGGGCGCCTCCTACGATGGCCACATTCAGCGTACGGCTGGGCGCTTATCTTCCCCAGACACCACGGGGCAAAACCATCGGAGCCGAGCCCGCTACGAGGGCGGTTCCCAGAAACGAACGACGATTCACTTTGCAACGGGTCATATCGAACTCCTCTCATTTTCAAGGGCTACCCGGTGATTAGAATCGATCAAGCCGGTGTTGAAAACCTCGGTTTGTAGTGATTGGGTCCGGCAATCTCAAGACTCCGGCAGGAAGGATTTGCGGCTCCAGCCGATGAGCCCGCCGCTTACGTCTTGAATTGCAGCGACATCACCACGACCGTTGACAAAGACCTTGCGGGACGATAGCTTCAAGCTCACTTCGATCCCTGTGAATCCCGTCTCCTGCCAACAGGCACTTCTTTATGGGGGCGGGATTCGGTTTCGCGTTGCTGTCTTGATGTTCTTTTTTGGAAAGAGAGCCTTATGATTGTGGTGAATACGGAATCGGTCCCCGGCTATCAGATCACCAGCGTTTTGGGAATCGTCCAGGGGAATGTCGTGCGGGCCAAGCACGTGGGGCGAGATATCGCCGCCGGTCTCAAAAACATTGTGGGGGGCGAGTTGAAGGGCTACACCGAACTGCTGACCGAGTCGCGTCGGACGGCGATCGAGCGGATGTTGAGCCAAGCCCGGGAACTGCAGGCCGATGCGATCGTGAACGTCCGTTTCAGCACCAGTGCCGTGACCCAAGGGGCGGCCGAGTTGTATGTGTATGGGACCGCCGTTAAGATCGAACCGGTCGTTCAAGCGGCGATGGCTACTTGAGACGATCTTCATCCTTCGGCACGTAGAAGGAATCCTTGACCATGGATATGGAATTAATCTTCGGGTTGTTTGTCGTTGGTCTTCCCGTGTTCATGTTGGCGTTTGCGTGGGCGATGGGCGTTTGGGTCACCCGTCGGCACGAAGCCGATCTTGCGCAACGCGAACTGGCAGTAGCTCATATACTGATCCACAATTCGGGTCGCCTGCAAGATGCGACGACGGGCCCCCATCCGCCGATGATGATCACCAGCGAAGTCACGTTGGGGGTTGACCACTTTCGGGGATTCTTGGGCCAGTGGAAGAGCCTGTTCGGCGGCCAGGTCCGCAGTTATCAAATGGTGCTGGATCGCGCGCGACGCGAGGTGGTCATGCGGATGCTGGAACAGGCCAATGAGATGGGCTATACCGCGTTGGCCAACTTGCGGATCGATTTCGCGGATATCAGCGGTTCGGCTCTCACGCGACGCAAGGCGGCCGATATCAGTGTGTTGGCGACGGGGACGGCCTATTTCGTCGCACCAAAGAGTTGAGGTTCCGGGAGCTTTCGATTCGTATGTCCCGTCGTCGAAGCAACGATTCGGTGTTCGGCGAACCGCACATGCGGGCGGATTCGAAGCCTTTCGATCCGCAGCCGCCAGCCCCCCGAAAACCTGCCGAGGAAGCCGACGACCAGTCGCCGCTGGACTCGGTCTGGAACGAGCCGGCGGTGGCGGCACAGCAGGCTGCGGCGATTTCGGGGGCCAGCGCCCCGTACGCCCGGTGGTTGGTCGAAGGCCGAGCCCGGTATGGATGGGGGCGCAGTTGGCTGGTCACGTGCGGTCTGACGTTGGTCGCCGGACCGTTAGCCCTGCTCAGCGCGTTTTGGGGCGCCGGCCATACGTGGTTCCATGTTCTGGCACTGACGGTCTTCGGACCGTTGGTCGAGGAGATGGGCAAGATCATGGCGGCGCTGGTGACCGTGGAAAAACGGCCGTTCGCCTTTCGCAGCAAGTGGCAGATCATCATCTGCTGTGCGGTGGCCGCCGCCGTGTTTGCGGTGATCGAAAACCTGCTGTATTTGCACGTCTACGTGCGAGAACCGTCCGCCGAGTTGATTTACTGGCGCTGGACGGTTTGCACGGGCCTGCACGTTGGATGCAGCCTGGTCGCTGCCTGGGGTGTGGTCCATGTCTGGCAGGATGTTTGGCGACACCATCAACCGCCGCGCGTCGAGGTGGGGTATCCGTTCTGGATGACGGCGATTGTGATTCATGGGGTTTACAACGCTTTCGCCCTGATGTTCGAGATGCTGGTATCGCCGTTCTGAAAAGGACGTTCCAGGTCCGATTTCATTTCTGCGGACTCGACGATACACTGACGTTTCGTGGATGGGACTTTCCCTTGGATTTTCACCTGCTTCAGGAGATTGAGTCATGAGAGGCACGACGTTGGCGATGTTGGTCTTGGTGCTGTTTCCTTGCAAGTTCGCCGGTGCACAGACGGAGATCGTTTTCGAAGATCCCCTGGCCGGAACGATGGATGATGGCTGGTCGTGGCTGCGCGAAGACCCGGAAGCCTGGCGTTGGACAGACGAAGGTCTGGAAATCCGCGTGCAACCCGGCAATGCGGCCACCGTCCGCAACGCGCTGGTCCGTCCCGCTCCCGATCGCCAGCAAGGCAAGTATGCCATCGACGTGACGGTCACCAATCACACCTTGCCCAAGATCCAGTGGGAACAGGCCGGGATCACTTGGTACGTGGACGGCAAACCCGTGTTCAAACTGGTCAAGGAATTGGTGGATGGCGAATTGATCATCATCCCCGGCCGAGTGCCGGTGCCCACGGAAGAGTTCGAGACGATCCAATTGCGGTTGATCGTCACGGCAGATACCTGGACCGCTCAGTTCCGTTCGGATTTGGACGGCGAGTTTCAAACCGCAGCCGAAGGCAAGTTGCCGCCGCCCAACAACGACCAAGTCAGCATCCAATGCTATCACGGGCCTGACGACGCCGAGCACTGGATTCGTTTCCAGGATTTCCGCATCCAACGGATCGAACCATAAGCACCCGGCCGGTGCGCTGTCTAGGCGAAGAATGCGGCTTGTGAGCGGCACGGCGCTAGCCGCCGGTTCTGGACGCCAACGGCGGCTAGCGCCGTGCCGCTCACTCATCGCGATCCCAAGATTTCGCCGGGATGTAGACGCAGTCGGGCTCGGATTCGAGCGGGTCGCCGGTGACCGCGTACGCGCGAGCCCGACTGCCGCCGCATGACCAACGGTATTCGCAGTAGCCACATTTGCCGCGAAAGCGATCCGCGTCTCGCAGCGCGACAAACGTCGGGTGCTGCTGGTACGTATCGACGACCGAATCGCCGGGAACACGTCCGCAGACGATCGGCAGAAAGCCGGCGGGATAGATCTCGCCCGTGTGGCTGACGAACATCACGCCGCGACCATCCCACACGCCCAGCGGCGCTCGGTGACCTCGGTGTTTGCCGTGATCGACGCGCCCGCCGGGGCCGGCCAGCGGGTTTCCCTGCTGCTGCATCACGTAGCGTCGGTAATGAGGCGCCTCGGTGGTCTTCACGCCATACGGCTTGGTGCGTGCATGATGCCAAAGACGCTCGAAAGCCAGCTCGTACTGTTCGGCAGAGATTCGAACCTGTTCCAAGCCACGACCGACGGGGATCAAGAAGAATACGGACCACATGGCGATACCCTGATCGACCAGCAGTTCGGCGATCGCATCCAACTGATGGAAGTTGCGAGCGGTGATCGAGGTGTTGACCTGGACCGCCATCCCCAATTGACGGGCATTGGCCAGCATCCCCATCGTCCGTTCAAAGCTGCCGGTCCAGCCGCGGAAGGCATCGTGAACGGTTGCATCTGCCCCGTCCAGGCTGATGCCCAGGCGGCTGACCCCCGCTTCGTGAACTCCCTGGAACGCCTCGCGCGTGGCCAGGGGGGTAGCGGACGGAGTCAGTGCGACCTGCAGTCCGGCAGCGACCGCGTGCCGGATCAGCGCGTGCAGATCGCGCCGTTTCAAGGGATCGCCACCGGTCAACACCAATGTGGGACGTTTGGGGAACTTCGCGATCTGGTCGATCAGGGCCAGCGACTGTTCGTGCGACAACTCGTCGGGATCGGCCGCCTCTTTGGCCGACGCGCGACAGTGTTCGCAAACCAGGTCGCAAGCCTGCGTGATTTCGTAGTAGAACATCAACGGGCAGAGGTTGAAATCGGCTTCTGTGTAATGTGCGTGCATGAATGCAAAACCTTCCCTTCGATCGAATCCGAGGAATCAGCGTGCCGTCCAACCGCCATCGACGGTCAACAGGCTGCCGACCATGTAGCTGGCCGCGTCGCTGGCCAGGAAGATCGCGGCGCCCTGGATCTCCTCCATCCGCCCCCAACGTCCCAGAGCTACCGCTCCCAGGATGAACTTCTTGGTCTGTTCGGCCTCGGCGATCGGCTCGTTCATCGGCGTCAGAAATGGTCCCGGGCAGATGGCGTTCACACAGATGTTCCACGGCGCCAGTTCCAACGCTAACGCTCGCGTCATCTGCACCACCGCGCCTTTGCTGGTCGCATACGGGGTACGATCCTCTAGTCCCACCAGACCCAACGTGCTGGCGATGTTGATGATGCGGCCGGATCGCGCTGCTTTCATCGTAGGGACCACCGCCCGAGTCGCCAACCACAGTCCGTCGACATTCACCCGCTGGACCTCACGAAATTGGTCGTAAGACAATTGATCGATCGCACCTCGAACGTTGACGCCCGCATTGTTGATCAAGATATCGATCTTGCCGTATTCGTCCAACGCCCGCGTCACCATCGTTTCGCAGTCTTCGGATCGTGAAACGTCGGCGCTGATCCCGACCGCCCGATGTCCGAAATCGGCCGCGATCCGCTCGGCTGCCGATACGATCTCCGCCTCGTTGCGGCTGACCAACAGCACGTCGGCGCCCGCCGAGGCCAAACCGGCTGCCATCGCCAGTCCCAACCCTTTCGAGCCGCCTGTGATGATCGCCGCACGACCGGTCAAATCAAATTGCCGGATTCCTGGTAACATCGCCCCCCCCCATTTTGTGCTTGCTGCCCAATTTGAACCACACGAATTCCGCAGGCCATCACCGGCTTCAGAACCGCCAAGACAATAAGTATTGAATTTGATTGGATGGTCGCAATGGGGTCGGTGTCGAACAGGACAAGCACCCGGCTGCCGCTCGATGGGCCGCAGGAAACGCCTGGCCGGATGCTCATCGCTTGATGACGTCCGGTCCCTTGCCAACGGTCTTCTCATACGTGCCATCCCCTGCTTTCACGTACTTGGTGAAACCGAGCCGCTCCAGCTTCTTATCGTCCTTGACACTTCGCTCGGAGGTGCTGGGAGCAAATTTTCCAGCGATCCAGGGGGGCGTGAAGACGCGCCGGACCGGTTGGCCTGTGGTTGGATGGGCCGTCAACGGCGGATCGCTCATCTGCTGGAAGATTTCAAAACGTTCGCCCGGTTCACCGGATTCCGTGATGATTTCATAAACGTATCGCGGCATCTTCGGCAATCTCCGTCGGAGGATGGAAAGTCTACAGTTCTTCAGGATACACAACCGTACGTCGCGATTCTACATAGCTGGCGATCAAAGTGAACAGCAAC
>SKKK01000241.1 GCA_007121535.1 Planctomycetaceae bacterium
GTCGTCATCTTGATCTTGACGCCCATGTTCCATCCGATTGCGACCGAGGCGGGAATCGATCCGACGCTGGTGGGGGTGATGGTCACTCTGCAGGTCGCCATCGGATCGGCCACCCCGCCCTTTGGATGCGACATTTTCACGGCGATCGCCATCTTTCGACGGCCTTATTTCGAGGTAATCCGGGGGACGCCGCCCTTTATCATCATCCTGTTGCTGGCAGCCGTGTTGCTGATCCTCTTTCCTCCCATCTCCCTGTTTCTCCGAGATTTGGCTTTCGACTGACAGGAGTATTCCCATGTCGACGAACCATGGACATCAGGTTTGGTGCTGCTTGTTACTGGCCGTCATCGCCGCCGCGACCGGTGGATGTGGAGCCGGCGTTGCTGCCACGGATGCGGAGGGGCCGCAGCATTGGCGATTTGCCATCGAAGAGACGATTGGCAGCGTACAGCACGCCTATGCCCTGCGGTTCAAGGAGTTGATCGAACAGCGTACCGAGGGCCGCGTTCGCGTGACGGTGTATCCTTACGGCGCGTTGGGCACTTCGGACCAACTGACCGAGCAGCTCGATCTGGGCGCAATCCAATTCGTGATGGCTTCACCCGGACATCTGGGCAAACTGATTCCCGAAGTCCAGGTGCTGCTGCTGCATTTCCTGTTCTCGGACGACGAGGAACTGAACCAGCGCGTGTTGCGGGACGACGCGGAATTGCGTGAAATCATGAACGAGTTGTATGCCCGCAAGCGAATGAAGCTGCTGGCGATCTACTCGGAGGGTTGGCAGGTTTGGACCACCAGACGCCCGGTCCGCCGCCTGGACGATTTTCGCGGGATGAGGTTTCGCGTGATGACCTCGCCCTTGCTGATCGCCGCCTTCGAAGCCTACGGAGCCAGCCCGACGCCGCTTCCCTATGCCGAAGTCTATAGCGCCTTGCAGTTGAACATGATCGACGGCCAGGAAAACCCCGTGTTCGCCATCCAGGAGATGAGTTTCTACGAGGTGACCGATTGGATGATCTTTCCTCGGCACGCGCCCTTCATCACCACGGCGGTCACCGAACAACGTTTCTTCGATTCCCTGTCGGCCGAAAAGCAGCAACTGATCGTCGAGACCATCGACGAATTGGACGAATACATTTTGAACGTGCAACGGGAATTCAACAACCATCGCCTGGAACTGATCCTCCAGGCTCGACCGGGCATCCAGGTGATCGAATTATCCGACGACGAAAGAGAGGAATTCGAACGGGCCGCCCGTACGGTTCACGACCTGTTCATCCGTCGCTATGGCGAAACGGCCGAACGTCTGATCCGCCGGATCGAGCAAGCGATTCGGGAACAGGAGGATTCCGAAGCCTCCGTTGCGACGAACCAAGCGTGAAGGTCAGGGAAGGCGGGATACCGTTTCCGCGATCGTTTCCAGATGATCGCGGATCCGAGCATAAACGTTCATCGCGGCGAGAAACGCAACGTTGACCTGTGGCGCGATATCACCTCGGGACAGATCTTCCAGATGCCGCTTCCTCGTGCGTTTGATTTCCGACTTGAGCCGCTTGGAAATGCCGTCCGTCTTGCGAGCCGTCAGATGGTTGTTCTGCGCTACGCCGGCATTGACGGCCCGCAGGTACTCCATCAGCTTTTCGCTCAACCGTTTTATGTCCTCGCGATGTTGATCCGTAAACCGTAAACCGTTGCGGCGCAGTTTGCGATCGAACTTGTCCAAGCTCAGCAGGTGGTCGCTGACCGATTCGTATTCGTCGACCAGCGTCAATTGCCGACGCGCCTCGTCAGCTACCGAGTGCGGAACCGTCTTGGCCAATAGCCGGGTAACGAACGCCGACACTTCGTCTTGCACGGAATCAAAGACCTGTTCGCGCTGCTTCAAGCGATTTCCCAACGCTCGGTCCGGTTCGTCCTGCTCACGCAGTTCATCCGCCCAGGCGAGCATCTTCTCGCAGCCGTCCCCCATCTTCAAGACTTCATTGCGGGACTGCTGGACCGCCAACGCCGGTGTATTGAGAATTCGCGGATCGAGATCGGTCAGCCGCGGTTTTTCCTTGAACTCCTTGCTCGGAACCACACGCTCCAGCATCCGGATCAACAGCGGAGCAAAAGGGAAAAACATCACGACGTTGGCGATGTTGAACAGACTGTGCGTCATCGCGATCGCTGCGGTGGTGCGCGGGTACACGACCCCCGAGGCAGTTTCGACCGCCAGTTCGACATTGCCGCCCAACAGGGATTGAACCAGTTGAATGTACCATGGAAAGATCAAAGTGATCCAAAACACACCCAACATGTTGAACAAGATGTGGAAATAGGCTGCACGACGAGCGGTGGTGGTGGCCCCCAGCGAGGCGAAGACGGCCGTGATCGTCGTACCGAGGTTTTCACCCAGAATCAACGCCGCAGCGGTCGGGTACGAAATCACCCCGAGAAATGCCAGCGAGATCGTGATTCCCAACGTTGCGGACGAGGACTGAACCGCCACGGTCAACAAGCAGCCTACGGCCACGCACTTCATGATCCCCAGGTAACCGTCCTCGGCCTGGAACTGGTGGAACCATTGCTCGAAATTGGGATTGTCCTTAATCGTCGCACAAGCATCCTTCATGACCTCCAGCCCGAAGAATACCATGCCGACCCCCATGAAGGCGAGGCCCAAATACTTCCAATTGTCGGACCTGGAGAACATATAGACGAAGACGGCCACGCCCAGGATCGGCAGACCATACTTGCCAATCTGCAACACCAGTATCCAGCCTGTGACGGTGGTTCCAATATTCGCCCCCATGATCACGCCAACGGCTTGGCTGAGGGTCATCAAGCCACTGTTGACGAAACCGACTGTCATCACCGTGGTGATCGAACTGGACTGGACCACGCAGGTGACCACGATTCCCACCACCAACGCCAGCAACCGATTCGTGGTGACCATGCTGATCAAACGGCGAAGACTATCGCCCGCCACGGCCTGCATCCCGTCTGACATGCTCTTCATGCCCAGCAGAAACAGACCAAGCCCACCGATGAACCCGAATAGAAGCTCGAAAAATGCCGAAACTTGCACTGAATTTCCTGCTAAGCTAATAGCTCGAAACGTCGTCCGAGGAATGCATTTCCGATTCTGAATTCACGCGGTCGGATTCGCAAGGCCCGTTGGAGAATTTCTCGATCGATCTTAACGCAACCACTCGTCCCGGTGTTCTGCGACAAAATCATCATCGTTCAAATGTGGGTACGCTCGATACACTCGATCGATCTCCTCAAGCTGGCCGGGACCCAAGTCTTCCTTGGGATCCAGGCACCATCGCCCTTCCAATAGTCCCTGGCGGCACAGCACCTCGTGTAGTCCCGCAATGCACCCGGCGAAATCATTGGCCGCATCGAAGAAGGCCGCATTCGCATCCGTCACTTCAACCGACAACTGTAAAAGTTCGGGGGTGCCATGCCCCCCACCGCACCATTGTAGGTGCTGGACGGCCCGCGCGGTCCAAACCGCCCAGTGTCCCAGCAGACCGCCTGTGATCCGTCGTTGGCGGTCGCCGAAACGGTAGGGAGTTACCAGATCGAGCACGATATTGTCGTCGTTCCCCGTGTACAAAGCGATATCGTCGCGCCCCGACTCGACGACCGCTCGTACGACGTCCAACGTGCGATAGCGATTGAACGGCGCGATCTTGATCGCCACAACATTTTCGATCTCCGCGAATTTCCTCCAGAAAGCGTAAGAAAGCACTCGACCACCCACTGATGGCTGAAGATAGAACCCAATCACAGGGAGTATCTCGGCCACTGCGCGGCAATGGGCCAGCAGTTCATCGTCGTCGGCGTCTCGAAAGGCCGCTAAGCTCAGCAGACCGGCGTCGTAGTTCAGCCGACGCAACAAGTGGGCTTCAGCGGTTGCCTGCCGAGTCCGACCGCAGATGCCACCGATCCGCACCAAGGGGCGATCGGCGCGGTCCATCTCCTCGGCTGCCAATTCCAACACAGGCTCGAGCAGTCCGAACTCCGGACCGCGAATCGCAAACTGGGTGGTATGCACGCCAACGGCCAACCCTCCGGCACCGGCCGCAATGTAATATCGGCTGAGTGCCCGTTGTCGGCGTTCATCCAATTGCCGATGCCGATCTAAAGCCAGAGGATGAGCCGGGATGACCACCCCCTGTTGTAAGATTGCCATGCCTGCCGCATTCGCCATGACTTACTCCAGACATACTTTTCGAGTTTTCCTCTCGCCAAGTAGCAGGCCACCCCGCCGTCGCACAAGCGACTCGATCGCGACTTGGCTCGTTCGCAGGCTTCCATTGAAGACCGCAGCCGCTTTCGTTGTCAAGATCCCGCGATGAGACGTCTTCGGCCAACTGGTGCGCAGTCCGTGCCCTCATGTTGTAGAATGGAATTCATTTCGTTGCGAATCGTAGTGGCTCGCACTCGACGCAAGACCGAATTGTCGTACCATATCGCCTCGAATTCAGTCGTGGGCCGCCGTGCGGTAGTCGACGTCGCCCGGGTGCATCACCAAGTCGAGGGCCCCGCCGCCACCTTGCTGCTGATGCTGATTGAAGAACTTCGCACCCGTGATGGCAACAGCGCTGGAGATCCCCGGGACCTCTACGCGTGCGCAAGCCCTCACTGAAGTCGCTGCCGCCCTGGCCGAAACGGGGTTGGGTGAGCGGGCCGCGACACCCTTGCAGAGGCATGGGCCATGGCCCGCAGCATCGAACAGGCGGTCCAGCGCGCCGAGCGTCTACGCGCCGCCTTGATGTACATCGATCCCAAACTGAGGTGTTCGAGAGCATCATCCGTCTCCTCACCGGTGGGCTGGGACGGGAATGATCTTCTGAAACGGACTGAGTGATCTGCTTGATGGGTAACGCGGTCGGAATTCTTGCCGCCGACGGATACAATGAAAATCGTATCGCAGGCAGAAGAAGGGGCTCGGACACGGATTCCCATCGGCATGACCGAGGTTCTACGGAAATGTACAGAGCATCAGATTTTCCATTTTTCTTGATGGTGTCCGCACTGATGGTCCGTCGATCCGTCCGGTCACAGCAGAAACGTATTACGTCGATCCCCGAAAAGGAACCGCCGATGTGGCCCGATCCGGCAGCGGCCAGCATCTTCACGATGTTCGCGCGCAGCGAGGAACGTTACGACTCGATGGCAACCGGAGGATTCGACGGTCAGAGCCCAGTGGGTCGGGAGTCGTTTTCGGTCAACGATCTACCAGATGGAAAGCGGCTCACCCGAAAACGACTCCCGACCCCAGTTCCCGTCAGAAGGGTCAGACCGGTCAAATCCTCATCCGTTTTCGCGCGACCAGCGACCAGGCTGGCCAGATAACCGATGACGAAACAGGTCGTGATGCCGATGGCAGTGTACAGATAGCCGTTGATGCGGGTGAAACGCCAAATCGAAATCATCACGGCAGCGCCGACCAGTGCGCCTGTGAGAGCCCCGAAGGCGTTGGCGCGTCGAGTCATGACGCCTAGCATGAACAGCCCTCCCAGCACGCCCATGAACAGACCGATGATCATCAGGAAGGCGTCGAACAACGATCGGATGTCGGGGTTCACGAATACCAGGCCGATTGCGGTTCCGGCCACGCCCGTGATGAAGGTGATCCCGCGAGCACACCACAAGTATCCGGCCTCCGTCCGACAAGCATGAAAGGGACGCATGAAGTCGGTCACGACGGTGGTCGCCACCGAATTCATGCTGGTCGAAACCGTCGATTGGGCAGCGGAGAAAATACCCGCGACAATCAGTCCGGCCAAGCCGATCGGCATTTCCAAAGCGATGAACAGCGGAAAGATCTGATCCGTGGTAATCGTCGGATCCAAACGACCGGGGTGGGTGCGGTAGAAAGTGAACAACGCCGTCCCCATCCCGAAGAACAGCAGCGTGGCGGGAATCGTCATGATGGCGTTGGTCCAGATCGATCGGGCAGCACGCCGCTGGTCGGGTGTCGTCATGTAACGCTGAACGACAGCCTGGTCCGCCGTGTAGGACGAGATGTTCTGCCCGACACCACCCAGGATGACCACCCAAAGCGCTAATTGAGCGCTGGTCACATCGACGTGAAAATTGGCGATCCGAAACTTGTCGCCCTCCCATGCCGTCGACACCGCACCCGCCCATCCTCCGTCGGTTCCCGCCACCAGCATGACGATCGCGATCAAGGCGCCGCCCAACAGCACGAAAGTCTGGATCGTGTCGGTCCAGATCACCGCCTCGACACCGCCCAACGTACAATACAGGATGCTCAGCACCCCCATCAACAATACCGATTGGGCTGGAGTCAGCGGTGTGGCCACGGCCAAAGCCAATCCCGTTAACGACATGACCACCGCCATGCGAAATACGTGGAACAAGGTAAAACTGGCACTGCCGAACCATCGCACCGGTCGGCTGAAACGCTGCTCGAGGTACTCGTAAGCGCTGGTGACATTCAATCGGCGATAAAAAGGCAGGGCGACAAACACCCCGATAAAGGCGACTACCGGGATCATGAAGTTGCCAACGGCGTAGACCCAATCCTGCGCGAATGCTTTCGAGGGCACGCCAGTGTAGGTCAACGAACTGAGCATCGTCGCGAAAATACTGCACCCCGCCGCCCACCAGGGGATCTGCATGCCGCCGCGGAAATAATCATCGGTGTTCCTGTTCTTGTTGGCAAAGTAAACGCCGATTCCCACCATGGCGGCCAGATATCCGAACAAGACGCTGTAGTTCAAAACGCCGAATCCATACTGCCGCCCTACCGGTCGAAAGCTCCAGACCGCCGCCGACCGGACGTCATGCCCCGACTGCCCGCCGGCGATGACGATCCGGTCGTCCCACATGACGGGCGTGGCTGTCATCAAATTCTCCGGTGGCGTCCCGGCAGACGCCCAAGTGTCGGTGATCGTGTGATAAGCCCAGGCTGATGCGGGAAAGCCCCGGTGCAGATCGGGAAATTGATCCGCCTGAAGGAAAAGCTCGCCATCATCGCCGCCCAATACCAGAATGTGACTCTGCCCATACCCGATCCCCGTCCCGGCCGCGATGGGTCCAGGCGAATCGGATCGCGATCGCCAGAGTTTCGTTCTGAGATTGAATTCCCAGACATCGGTCAGGAACTGGACCGTATCGCCATCGTGGCGCCGTCCGCCCATGACGTAGATGCAATCGTCGTAGCCGTTGTGCTGGCTGGCAGTCACCGAAAAAGCTCGGGAAACGCCCGGCCAAGGCTCCAGTTCTTCCCACGCGAAGGCCGGCTCCTGCTCCCTTTTCGCCAGGTCCAACGACCAGAAATTGCTCATCGCCGAACCCAAGTTTCGATCGCCTTGACCGCCGGCCAAATAGACCACGTCGCCAACCAACACCGCTTGCCCGTGAGCACATCCACGGGGTAGCGACGGATACTCGGTGCGAACAACCTGCTCGGATGCCGCATTCCAGGTCAACAGGAAAACGTCCCGAAACGTCTGTTGGGAATCGGTACCGCCGATGCACAGCACTCCGTCACGAGTCGATACGGCAGCCCCGTACACCACCGGACGCGGCAACTTGCCGGCTTCGGACCAGTGATAACCCTCCTGTGTCTTTCGCAAGACGTAAATCGAGTCCGAAAAACAATCTTCGCTGTCCCCGGCCGGTCGAGTCGAGTCAATGCCGCCGGCAACGATCAAGACATCCTCATGGACTCCGACAAACGCCCCTGCCACCCCAAGACCCTCGGGAAGATCGCGTAGCCGCTGCCAATCCAATCGAATCGAGTCTTCGGCGGCAAAGCTCGAGCCGATCATCACCACCATGCAGCAAACCATCATCAGGTTGCCCGACTGCCGCCACGGTAATCGAAATCTCATCGTCCAGTTCCTCACGACCCTGCAAGCCTTTTTTTCCACGACCGGCCGGAAAAGTCCGACCGGTGCTGCGATTGTTCCTTACAAAGTGAGCCGATGTCAATCAGGCGGCTGGGGTTGGCGGCGCTCGGATGACGATCAGGCATCGATCATCGGCTGTGCAGGTCGTCCAGGAACCGTTCGGCCGTCCGCAGGTGCTGGTGCAAGCGCGAGCCCATGCGGCGGCATTGCGAAACCATGACCGACATCCTGGGATTCGCTCCGAAGAACTCCTGGTGCCGATGGATGATGTTGCCCAAGATCATCAATCGTTCGATATGATGGCAGTAGGCATGTCGCAACACGCGGCGGATGACCGTATCGACCGGCTCGAGCCCCGTGGTGCCGTCGTAAAAGGCAGCGGGCATGGGCCGCTGATGATCCCAAAAATTTCGAGTCCGCTGGACGCGACCATGATAGCGATAGACGCCACGCATGTATTCCCGCCAACCGATGATCTGCCGCAGAAAACCCTCCAGGGAATTCAAGGGCACCTGATCGGCCCGAGTTAACGCGGCATCGATCACCTGTTGGGGTGAAAGCAGTCCGATGTTCAAAGCGGGAGTCAGCACCGAATGGAATAAGAAAGTTTGTTCCGCGTGGATGGCGTCTTCATAGCTGCCGAAGTGGGCGAAGCGATGATCGAGGAAATCGTCCAGCAAGCGGGCCGCTTGATCGGGTGACACCGGATAACAAAAAGCGTCGGCATCGCCAATTGCATCGGGAAAGGTTGCATCGATCTCTTTGCGGATGCGTCGAATGGCGGACGGAGCTTTCGGCCAGTTGATCGGAGGTATGGTTACACCTTTGGGCAAGCGTCGGCGGTTCTCCGTGTCGTAGCTCCATTTGCCACCCTCGGGACGACCCTTATCATCCACCAGAAGACCCAAGCGTTTCCGCTGGAGTCGATAGAAGTCTGTGAAAAACCATTTCTTCCGGTTGGCGGCAAACCGCTCGAAGACGGACCAGGGAGTCAGGAAGTGGGGATCGTCCAACATCGAGGACTCGATCCGTGCCGCCGTCAGGGCTCGGGTCAACCGTTGTTGCAGCCAGTCGTCGCAAGGATCGACCCATTGCACGTGGTCGATTCTCAAATCGACAAGCACCGCGACGATATCGGCCGTCGAATCCAACTGGGTGCTTTCCACATGATGAACTTTTTTTTCGACTGCGACGCACCTGACCGGCGAAGTGCTGCATGGAGGCCCGATGAAGGATCAGTTTCTGGCGATGAAAACGATATTGGGTCATCAATAACGGTTCCTCGACCAGTACACAAACGTCCGCGCCCGTCAATGCCGGATGATCCGGAAACAACTGGTGAGGGTAGATCAAGGCAGCCCGCATGCGCGATCCTTTTCCCGATGCCCCGAAATCGGTCCCAAGTCGGCCCGTTTAGAGGCCGTAACAAAACCGCCTGACGGCTCAAAGAGCCATCCTACGTGGGCGGTTTCGTTACGGCCGCTTGGCACCGTTCGAGAAATAACTGAGGCTCTTTCTGCCCCCTCACCCTGCCCTTTCCCACAAGGGGGCGAGGGTACATTGGACAGTTAATTCTCGAACGGTGCTTACTGCAACCACTTGCCAAACATATAACCCGCGAATCCCACGGACGTGGCCAACACACCGCCCCAAGCGATATCGACCACCGTCACGATCCAGGGCCAATCCTTCACGGTGGCCAGGTTCGTCAGATCGTAGGTCGCATAGGTGATGATGCCGAAAAAAGCACCCAGCAGCAACGTCTTTCGAACGGAGTTGGCTTGCAAGCCCGGTACGACGACAAAGACCAGGATGCCCATCACGAACAGCAAGTAGAAAATAATCGCCGCCGTCCAATTCGGACTGCTTCGCAACAGGTATCCCAAGTGTTGTTGATAGAAGCTTCGGGCGACCCAGCCGAGCCAAACCATATCGATCGCGAAAAACGCAAACAGCGTCAAAACGTACAACTTGGCGTAGTAAGCGACCATCGGATCACCCCCCTTTTTGAAGACTCCGAACACAAACACCGAAACCACTTGGGACCACGGCATCGTAGCGAGGCTTCAAGGCCACGCACCCGATCCGGAGCGTCGATGAGGGCGGTTTTGTGGCTGCGGGCACCCTGCTGTCGGGCGAACGCCTGCTGACAGTATTTCACAGGGAATTGCCGGGTGACGCCGACTCGTTTGCAGTCAAACGATCGGCTATCACCCATCATCTGGCTCGCGTACGCATTCTTATCGGCGTCGCAACACGTTGCGAATCGGCGTTCGGCGGATGCTGGGATTCGAGCAGCGGTTCAGCACCGTTCGTCTCGCTTGCGGTCGAACGACGATCCTGGGCGATCGCAGGAGGCGGCGAGGCGCGAGACAAGCACGTATGATTCGAGTCGCCCGGGGCGGCGCCACCTTTTGCACTGCGGCCATCGCATCGCTGGGCGACACCTCGACGTCCGGCTCTTGCGTCGGCGGATCCTCCGACAGGGGCTCGGCCGCGCCCGCGTCTTGTTCCGGATCCTCCGACAAAACTGGGTCAGCGGCTTCTTCGGCAGTTGGATCTTCGGCAGTTGGATCTTCGGTCGAAGGTTCTTCGCTCGGCCCTGGTTCCTCGGCAGGACTGGCTTCCTCGTAAGCGCGTATCGCAACGGTCCTCCATCGAGTCATCGTCGACGAGGCTCGGGTCGCGGCCAGTCGAAGCCCGCCAGTGACTCGGCGTTGGGCGTGTCGGAGCTGCTGGTGCAGTTGCTCCATCCTTTGGTCGTCCAACAGCCAGCGCAAGTCGGAAGGTTCTCTTTCAGGCGAACCATACGCGACCGCAGCCACTTGGTGCTGCTGCGGTTCCGATTCACGTTGCTGACGCGTTCGATGCAGGTTTTCGATTTGACGAGCCTTGGCGATCAGTTCGTCGATCTTGACAGACTGGGTCACCACCTTCGATGAATCATCCCGCATCGTCTGTGGTTCGGACGATTGGCGGCTGCAACTTGCCGCCAGCGGTACGATCAAGAGAATGGGGGTCAGGGACCAGTTGAGTTTGGACATCGCTGAACGTTCTTTCTTCCAAGAGAGGACAGTTCGTCGCGCCGTCGCATCGGCAGATCGGAACCACCTCGGGGCACCTGCGATCGATACGACAGGTCAGTGCAACCAGGCTTGGAAATCCGTCTCGTCACGATCATCCTTATGGCGTTTTATCGTCCGGCGTCTGCTGGCAATCGATGAATTAGGCACCCTGCCGATTGTTCGTGACATCCAGCAGCGATGATTTACACGGCAGCGTTTCCCCAGTCCGAGAAGTTGCTCTGTCCGAAAGAAAAAGCGGCGACCGCCAAGGTGAATTCTCGTTCCATAATGGATTTGGCCAGATATTCCATGGTGGAAATCGGCCGAAGTCGACGGCTTCCGCATGTTGTCAAGGCGATGCGACTGGCCTAAAATGGACGCGAAGTTTGGTCGAACCGATTAGGTAAAATGGTTGGAAGTAATCAGCGAAGACGTGGGCGTTTTCGACTTGCACTTCCCCGAACCAAGGAGATGAGATACTGTGAAGACGCGCTGGAAAACAACGATCAGTAGAGCCGGTTGGGTGGGTTCGCTGTGCTTGATAGTAGGATGGGCGGCCTTAATGCCGGTCGATGTGGCGGCGGAACACGATTGGCCGATGTGGCGGTATGATGCCGCTCGCAGTGCCGATTCCCCTCATCAATTGGCAGAAGACCTTCATCTGCAATGGGTGCGGCAACTGTCGGAACCCAGCCGGGCGTGGCCGCACCAGTGGGACGACCGCGACAAATTGGATTTCGATGTATCGTACTCGCCGGTTGTGATGGGAGACCGCATTTTCGTTCCCTCCAGCACGACGGACAGCGTGACCGCTTATGCTATCGAGGATGGTGCTCGGATCTGGCGATTCTACGCGGACGGTCCGGTGCGTTTGGCGCCGGTTGCTTGGAACGACGCGGTATACTTCATCTCGGATGATAGTTACGTGTACAGCGTGTCTGCGGAGACCGGGGAACTGAATTGGAAATTCCGAGGCGGGCCGACGGACGAGCGGTTGTTGGGCAACGAGCGGATCATCAGCTTCTGGGCGGCTCGGGGCGGACCGGTGATCAAGGACGGAACGATCTACTTTGCCGCAGGCATCTGGCCGCTGCACGGGGTGTTTGTCTACGCCTTGGACGCCCGGACCGGTGACGTGGTCTGGGTGAACGATACGACCAGTTCGGATTACGTCGAATTGCCACATGGCGGCGCCGATGGGTATGGCGGGCTGGCGCCTCAGGGGTACATCGCGGCAGGTGAAGACCAATTGGTGGTGTCGGCGGGTCGTGGACCGAATCCGGTGCATTTCGACCGTCACACGGGCAAGGTTGTCCAAGCGGATTACCGCGGCCGCAAGGGCCGTGGCGACTACGCTGTCCACGCGGTGGGCGATGGCGGCATGGGAATGAAGCGCAACGCGATGCTGGCCGAACGGGTCGAATCGCTGAAGGACCAGATCGAAGGCGATGTTTTCTACAAATTGGCGGCCCGCGACCGTCTGTTCGTCGCTACCGACGACGGCAAGATCTACTGTTTCGGTCCGGAGCAAATCGAGCCGGTGCGGCACGAGCTTGAGGTGACGCCGCTGAAGGCCCGTTCCAGCGATTGGGCAGAAACGGCTCAGCAACTGCTGGATCGCTTGGGCGAATCGGAGGGGTACGCTTTGATGCTGGGCGGCGGCTCGGGTGATCTGCTGCGCGAATTGCTGGTCCGCAGCCAGTTGCACGTGGTCGTTGCCGAAGCGGACAGCCAGCGAGTTCGCGAGTTGCGCGACGAACTGGCCGACGCGGACGTGTATGGTCGTCGAGCCGCGGTGATCGAGGTCGATCCGGCGGGACTGGCGGTCCAGCCTTATCTGTTCAGCCTGGTGGTTGGCGAGGATGCTCGGTCGGCCGGATTGGATTCGGATGCGATGGCTTTGGCTTCGGCGTTGAACCGGTTACGACCGTATGGCGGCGTGGCTTGGCTGGGCCGAACCAACGTCTCGCAAGAAGCGTTGGAGGAAGCGATGGCGATCGTGGATGCCGACAAGGTATCTGTGGACGTTCACTCCGATCACCTGGTCGCTCAGCGCTCGGGACCTCTAACGGGCGCCGGCCAGTGGACTCACCAACACCACGATCCCGCCAACACGCTGGTATCGCAAGAACAGCGAGTCCGCTTGCCGCTGGGTATATTGTGGTTTGGCGGTCCGAACAATCACGATATCCTGCCACGCCACTCCGGTGGGCCTCGCCCGCACGTCGTCGCCGGCCGCCAGGTGTATCTGGGCGTCGAGACCATCGGCGCGCGATGCGTCTACACCGGCCGTCAGTTGTGGGGTCACGAGTTTCCGGGAATCGGGCATCCGTTTACCAACCTGGAGTTGGAAGAGCGGTGGCGACGCGGCGATGAGGTCTACATGACCAACATTCCCGGTGCGACTTACATCGGCAGCCCCTACGTTTCGCTGTCCGACGCCATCTACGTGCGTTACGACGGCCGCATCCATCAACTGGATCCCGCCACGGGCGAAACGGTTGCCCAGTTCTTGGTGCCGGGGCGAAGCGTCACCGAGTTGTACGGCGAGGGTGTACCCGATTGGGGACACGTGAGCGTTCAAGGCGATTTCCTGGTAACGACCGCCGAACCGCACATGTTCGAGGACCAGCAGATGGGCTGGACCGAGAGCTACAGCGGAACCTCCAGCCGCCAGCTCGTCGTGTTGGACCGTCGTGATGGGCGAGTTCTGTGGCAGCGCGAGGCGCAGATCGGGTTCCGGCACAACGCGATCATCAGCCACGAGAACACGTTGTTCTTGATCGATGGCCTCTCGGACAACGCGGTGAAGTACTTGTCGCGTCGTGGCCAGGATGCCGATCACCCCTCGCTTGTGATGGCCTTGGATCTTCGGACGGGCGACGAACTCTGGACCACCGACAGCAATGTCTTCGGTACGTTTCTGATCTATAGCGCCGACCATGACATTCTGGTCGAAGGCGGCAGCCAGGACCTGCGACGTCGGCTGGGCGACGAACCCAGAAATATCACGGCCCGTCGTGGCAGCGACGGCGAGATCCTGTGGGAGATCGGCAGGTTCCTGTTGCCGGCGGCCATCTATGGTGACAAGCTGATCCCCGGTCGGCCGGGCAACGCAATCTCGTTGTTGACGGGCGAAACGTGGGAGCGCGAACAACCGCATATCGGAGCCACCAATCCCTGGAGGTATGGACGCCGATACGGATGTAATACGTTCAATGCGAGTCAGAGCTTGCTGCTGTATCGTAGCGGCTACGCCAGTTTCTTCGACCTGGAAAACGACAGCGGCACCGGGAATCTCAGCGGCATTCGAGCCGGATGCACTCCCAATCTGATCCCGGCCGACGGTCTGGTCAACGCGTTGGATTACACCCGCACTTGCACGTGCAGCTACGCTCAGCAAACCTCGCTGGCCCTGATACACATGCCGGGCGATACGAACATCGAATTCTGGACTCGCTACGAGGCGACTGCGCCCGACCCGGCCGGACATGGCATCAATTTTGGTGCGCCCGGTCGACGCGTGGCCGACGATGGTCGAATCTGGTACGTGGCCGATGGTACGCATCGGCGACACGCATCCGCGATTCGCGATGCGGACGATTCCATCGCCTGGGTGGCCGCATCGGCTCGAGAAGCCGAAGACCGCGAGCGTATCGAAGTGCCGGACGTCGTCCCCGGTGAGTATACGGTGCGGCTGCACTTCGCCGAATTGAACGAAGCCGTCGAGCCCGGGCAGCGCGTGTTTGACATCCGTGTGAACGGCCAAACGGTACGGGAAGCGTTCGATATCGTCGCGGAGACCGAAGGCGGTTTCCGCGCGACGGTCCAGGAGTTTACCGTCAGCCTGAGCGACCGACTGATGGTCGAATTACGAAAGTCGGCAGACTCGGAACTCGGACCGATGATCAACGGTTTGGAACTGGTCGCCAAGGAATTGGCGGTTGCCACTACGGCAAACTAAACGCACGGTTGCCTCACGCGGCCGTCGGCCGCAATCCAACCAAGTTTCGTGCTCGTGCTCGTAATCGTTTTCTCGAAAGAGAACCGGGTTACGAGTACGAGCACGACGGGTGTGTTTTTCCGAGCGTATGTTATGATAAAGCTTCGTGGCTGGATCGCAGGTCCTTTCAGGGAGATGAATCGATGAAGACGGTGGCCCGGGGCTCGTTGTGGCTCGCGGTGTGGTTGGCAGCGATGGTGACTGCTGGCTCGGACGCGAGCATGGAAGCGGAATCTTGGCGAGCTGAATTGATACGGGCTCGAACGTCGGATCAGACCGTCTTGCCTGAAGAGGATGCAGCCGGCGCGGTCGATGGTCAGATCCGAGGCCGTTTCGGCTTTCATACGGATCAACAGGACGATCCGTTCTGGCAAGTCGATTTGGGCGACGATTACGAACTGGGCCGAGTGGTCATCTACAGCCCGCACGTCCCCGAACGTGCGGCTCGACTGCGCGTGTTGCTTTCGGTGGACGGGCAGCGTTGGCGTCAGGTCTACCAGCATGAGGATCGGCCGTTGGCCGCTTTGGACGGCTCGCAACCGTTGACGGTACCGTTAGCAAAGCGGCGGGCGCGCTTCGTTCGTCTTCAGGTGCCGGGTCGAACCTGGTTGCATCTGGATCAGGTCCAAGTCTTTGCACCGGACGGGCAAACGAACCTGGCGCTGGGTCAACCGGCCACACAAAGCAGCGTGAGCCGATGGTCGACGCGATCGATCCGCGTGGAGATTCGAGACGAGCCCGATGACTTCGTCGCGGCACGCCATGCCATGGACCGGGCGTTCCGGTCGTTGGGAGTCTGGCAGGCGCCGCTACGTGCCCAGATGAACGAATTGCTGGCGGAATCCGTGCCGGTTGACGATTCGCGTTGGTCGGCCCTGTTTGGTCGAGTCGTCACATTGCGTCAGGAGGTTCTTGCCGCGCGGGATGGTTTGCAGCGGTTTCAAGCGCGGGCCATGCGGATGGCGATCGAGGATCTGGCCGCCACCGCACCGGACCGACTGGGCGACGTGGCCGAGTTGCTCGCGAAACTGGATTCCATCGAAGCCGATCTGCCGGCCTTGCAGCAAGCATTCGAAGCCGGTCAGCCCCGGGCTTTGCAGCAGGTTCAAGACTTGCTGCAGTTCCAACGCCAGGTCCTGTTGGCAAACCCGTTGTTGGACTTCGATCGTCTGCTGCTGGTACGCCGGAATCTGGGCCACACCGCTCGTTCCGCGATGGGCGGCGCGATCGGCCTGGCCACCAATTTCCACGCCAACGACAACGTCGCACCGACCGGTTGGGACAACCAGATCGCGGTGGTCAGCGATCTTCGAGGCCAGCCGCAATGGCGCACGGTGTACCAGCCCGAAGGCGGCCGGTTTGTTGGCGATGTAAAACTGGATTTCGATGCTCGTCGATTGCTGTTCGCGTCGGTTGGCCAGCAAGGCCGGGCTTGGCGCATTTTCGAAATCGGTGTCGATGGCCAGGGGCTGGTCCAAGTGACGCCCGACGAGGGCGACGACGTATCGCACTCGGATCCTTGCTACCTGCCTGACGGTAAGATCCTGTTCGCGTCGACCGCCAACTACGTCGGCCTGCCTTGCGTGTTCGGAGCGGCGCCGATGGTCAGTCTGTACCGCATGGACCGTCAGACCGGTGACATCCGGCAATTGACATTCGAGCAGGACAGCGATTGGTGTCCCACGGTGACCAACAGCGGTCGAGTGATGTACCTGCGTTGGGAATACGCCGACCTGCCTCATTCCAACTCGCGGATCTTGTTCCACATGAATCCCGATGGGACGAGCCAGATGGAATACTTCGGCAGCAACTCGTACTTTCCACCGTCGTTCTTCTACGCGCAACCGATCCCTCAACATCCCACCATGATCGCCGGCATCGTCACCGGCCATCACGGCACGCATCGCTCGGGGCGTCTGCTGTTGGTCGATCCGGCTCGCGGACGGCACGAGGCCCGGGGCGTCGTCCAGGAGATTCCCGGCTGGGGCCAGCAGGTCGAGCCCATCGTGGCCGACCGGATCGTCGACGGCGTATGGCCCCAGTTCCTGCATCCGATGCCGCTCAGCGAGAAATACTTCCTGGTGGCCATGAAATGGTCGCCCGATTCCTTGTGGGGAGTTTACCTGGCGGACGTCTTCGACAACCTGACGCTGGTGGCCGAGGTCGAGGGAGCAGCCTTGCTGCAACCCATCCCGATCCAAGCACGACCGGATGTCCCCGCGATCGCGGACAAAGTGGATCTGAGTCGCGACGACGCCACAGTGCTGGTCGGCGACGTGCATCATGGTCCCGGGTTGGCGGGCGTGCCGCGCGGCGAGGTCGAACAGTTGCGGGTGATCAGTTACTACTGGTCGTCGCGAGGTATGGGCGGCCTGCTGGGCAGCATCGGGATGGACGGCCCTTGGGACATCAAACGGGTGTTGGGTACCGTGCCGGTCGAGCCGGACGGTTCGGCCCATTTCCGCATCCCGGCGAACAAGCCGATCACGCTGCAACCGTTGGACGCCGAAGGGAAGGCTCTGCAGCTAAAACGCACCTGGATTGTCGGCATGCCCGGCGAAGTCGTCTCGTGTGCCGGATGTCACGAATCGCAGAATACCGGCCCGCCGATCGACCAGTTGCCTTTGGCCGCGTTGCGAAGACCGTCGGAGATCGAGCCCTGGTACGGTCCGCCGCGCGGATTCGCCTTTCATCGCGAAGTCCAACCCGTGCTGGATCATCGCTGTGTCGGTTGTCATGACGGGCAGCCACGAGCGGACGGGACGGCACTGATCGACCTGCGTGGCGACCGGATGATCGAGAACTGGAATTCGCAGATCTCCGGCCGAGTCGACCCCAAGTATGGCGGCCAGTTCTCGGTCTCGTACGCGAACCTGCACCGCTACGTGCGGCGCCCGGGGATCGAAAGCGACCTGCATCTGCTGACGCCCGCCGACTTTCACGCCGATACCACGGAATTGGTCCAGATGCTGCGCGACGGTCGTCATCATGGAGTGCAACTGGACGACGAACAATGGGATCGGCTGATCACCTGGATCGACCTGAACACACCGTATCATGGCACCTGGAGCGAGATCGTCGGCGCCGAGGCCGTCCAGCGGGTGATGCCTCGACGGCTGGAGTTGAGTGAACGGTATGCCGGGATCGCGATCGACTATGAAGCCATCTTTGCGCCACCACAGGGTGCCATCCAGCCCGTGCTGCCCGAACCGGCGAACGAAGTGCCTGAAGCCGGGGAAGCAGCGACCTGCCCGCCGCACGTGCCCGGCTGGCCGTTCGACGCTCGGGAGGCCGCGAGCCGCCAAGCGATGCTGGATCTGGAACCGCGAACGATCGATCTGGGGGATGGCATCCACTTGGAAATGATCCCGATCCCGGCAGGCACGATGGTGATGGGCCAGGCGGGTGGGTCCTCGATGGAAGCGTCGCCCCGGGTCGCCACGATCGAGCAGCCTTTCTGGATGAGCCGTTTCCAGGTCACCAACGCTCAATTCGCTCGCTTCGATCCCGGTCATGACAGCCGATTGGAATCGCGTCACGGCTATCAGTTCGGCCGCTTGGGATACCCGCTGAACGAGCCTGAACAGCCCGTGGTTCGCATCAGTTGGCACCAGGCCGATGCCTTCTGCCGTTGGCTCAGTCAACAGAGCGGGCAGCGGTTTTCGTTGCCCACCGAACAACAGTGGGAGTGGGCTTGCCGCGCGGGCAGCGACACGCCGTTCTTCTTCGGGGATTTGGAAGCCGACTATTCGTCCTACGCGAATCTGGGCGACATCCAGTTGCGGCAGTACGCCGCTTGTACGGCTCGGGGCAACTACACTCGAGCCGAGGTCATCGAGAACCCCAACATCTTTGACGACTGGGTGCCTCGAGACACTCGCTTCGACGACGGCCACTTCCTGGCTGCACCGGTCGGCAGCTATCGGCCCAACGCTTGGGGGCTGTACGACATGCACGGTAACGTCTGGCAGTGGACGCGAACCGCCAGCCAGGACGGCCGGATGATCGTCCGAGGCGGCTCGTGGCGTGACCGCCCGCATCGGGCGACCGCCAGTTATCGTTTGGACTACCGCGCGTACCAGCGCGTTTTCAACGTAGGATTTCGCGTCGTCTGCCAAATCGATTCGGAGATCGCGTCGCGCTGAACCAAGACAGGGCGGCGGTTCCGGCGAAGCTCGGCCCGACGTGTTCCGGTTGCAGGTTGCGAATCCAAGCCAGCAGTTGGCGATCGTCTGAAGTGGGGGAGCAATTCGCGGGCCATCCATGGTATCATGCAGGAATTGCAGACGGTGTTTCAGGGAACCGCTTGGCAGGGCGTGTTGCCAGCAGGGCCCTGGGATGGGCTGTTTTTTGGGAGCGGACCATGACCGATCACAGAGTATCGCGGCGAAGATTTTTGACGGACGCTTCGCTGGGCACGGCGGGGGGCGTCTTGGCGGGAACAGTGAGCGTTTCGGGGGCCACTGCCGGTTCTTTGGCCATTTTGGGCGGTGATCCTGTGCGGACACGCCCTTTTGCCGCCTGGCCCCCGGTGCGTGCGGATATCGAGGAGTCGTTGGTGGCGACGTTTCGTTCCGGCCGCTGGGGTCGGGCGCTGCAGGGCCCGATGCAAGGCAGCGGCCAGGTGGCGGAGTTCGAACGACGGTTTGCCGAACTGATCGGCGCCGAATCCTGTCTGAGCACGGGATCTTGCACCCAGGCCCTGCACACGGCTCTGCACGCCGTCGGCGTGGGAGCGGGTGACGAAGTGCTGGTGCCACCCTGCACGTTCATCGCCTCGGTCCAAGCGATCCTGATGTGCAATGCCCTGCCCGTGTTCGCCGATGTCGATCCGGGTACGTTTCAGATGGACCCGGACAAACTGGAACCGTTGATTACGGAGCACACGCGCGCGGTCGAGCCGGTGCATATTGCCGGACTGCCCTGCCAGATGGAGAAGATCATGTCCGTCGCCCGCCGACGCGGGTTGAAGGTGGTCGAAGATGCCGCTCAGGCGCCGCTGGCAGAGTTCCAAGGCAGAAAATGCGGTACGTTTGGCGACCTGGGCTGCTTCAGCTTCCAATCCAGTAAGGTCATTGCCTGCGGCGAAGGGGGCGCTCTGGTCGGTGACGATCCGGAGTTGGTCGAACGGTGCTACACCTTTCACAACATGGGTCTGTCCGCCCGGGACGGGAGTGCGACGATCGGCACCAAGTACCGGATGGATGAATTCGACGCGGCTCTGGTCATGCCCCAGTTGGCCACGGTCGGCGACCAGACGCAGGTCCGGAATGACAACGCCGCTTATCTGGCCGCGCGCCTGGATGAAATCCCCGGCATCGTGCCGCAGAGGCTGCACCGGGGCGTAACTCGCGGTACGTACTACTTGTTTGGGTTTCGCTATTTGAACGAGCATTTCCGCGAGGCGTCACGGGCCCAATTCCTGCGGGCCTTGCGGGCCGAGGGCATTCGCTTCACCACCATGTATTTCGACCGGTTGAATCAGCAAGCTTTTATCGAGCACGCGTTGTCGTCGCCCACGTTCCGGAAGATCTACTCGTCCGCTCGTCTGCGACGATACCGCGAGATGAACGCATGTCCGGTGAACGACCGGCTGTCGTCCGAAGGCGTCTGGCTGCCACAGACCGCCTTGCTGGGCGATCGAAAGGACATGGACGACATTGCCAACGCGTTGGCAAAGCTGCACGAGCACCGGGATCAGTTGGTCAAGTTGTGAGCGGCCGTCGGGGTATGGGCTCCGCTCGTAAGCACCCGGCCAGATATTTCTTGGTGGAATTGGGCGAGAGGGGTCGGGAGTCGTTTTCGGGTAAGCCGCTCGTCAAGTCGCGGCGCGACTTCATCGAAAACTGCTGCTTGCCCAACGGGCTGAACCACTTCCACGGGCACGGGCACGTGCTGGTTTGCCGATCTACATCACCGAATATCTGAACGTCTCCGATCCCCGCGAGGAGATCCGCGGTCCGTACCGCAGCGGCCGATGGAGCGAGGAGTATGGGCCGCTACTCTTCCTGTCCCAGCAGGGGGAATCCTGCGGTGGCGTCATCCAGGACCAGAATCCAGTCGCCGCCTTGTCCCGACGTGGGTGGCACGAAGGTCTGGAAGCCAGGGATATCGGTCGTGTGCATTTCCCGCGACTGTCCGGTATCCGGCGCAAACAATACAAACGGCATCAGGGCAAATGTACTCGCGAAAAAGGCGGCGGGATCGATCTCGTCGCCATCGCCAGTACCCAGTCCCGGCGCGGGGGGAGATCCAACATTTCGGCCCCTGGTCGTCATTATCATGCACCGAGAAATCGAACGCCAGCCCTTCCTGCCGTTCCTCGGCCTTCCCCCGCCCATCACTTCAAGAATCAACATGATTCGATACGCAGTCTTCTGCTCGGTGCGGCGGATGACCACTTCCCGCACGGCTTGATGAACGCTGCCCGCCACTTGAACCCGAGATCCTCGCCATCGAGATTGGTGCTGGCCGAGGAATCCAGACCGGCCGCAACTCGATGCTTTGAGATGACGAGTCAACCTCGCTGCCGCAACATCGGCTCGATCTCCGCCCAGGTACGGCGCATGGCGATCGCGTCGGTCAATTCGTCCAACTTGTCGGTCGGCAGATCGCGGACACGATCCGCATCGGCCGCAGAGAATTCGGGAAAACCAGCCGACAACAGCCGGACTAACGTGCCGATTCTGCCACGTATCTCGCCACGTTTTTCGCCACGCTTCTCGCCACGCTTCTCGCCACGCTTCTCACCGCGTTTTTCGCCGCGTTTCTCCAAGTGTTCGAGCAGTGTCATGATGTGCTCCTTGACTGGCAGGAATTCAGCCTGAATCGACTGCAACGCCTGACGTACTTCGGCCTCCTGGTCTTTGTCCGTCACGCTCATCAAATAGTATAACGCGCGACGCAGTTCCCGGCGAAGCCGAGCAACTGAAGCACCAGTTTCCGGTCCTTCGCAATCAACATGGTGTCTTCAATCGTGCGCATGACATGAACTCCTAGTGGTCATTGGTCAGTCGTCATGGGTCAGTCGGTTTATCGTGTCGTTTCGGCTGCACTGCAAAATCTTGGATTCCCGGGCGGCGAACCACGTGCCAAGGGACCGGTCACAAGGGATCGAAAGACAACGCAGGCAGCAGCGAAATGATCTTCATGCGGCAAACACATTTTCTCCAGCAGATTCAGGGAGGCCAACAGATGGAATCTATTGAGAATGAAATCGAGCCCGGCCACCACATCGGGCAACCACGCGTTTCTTTCACCGAAAGTACGTCAATCCAGTATCGTAATCTGCTGGCCTCCCTGAATCTTCTGGAAATCCAAATCATGAATCGACACCGTTTCAGCAGCAACAGATCCTGCCCCCAGTCGATGTTGCTGTCCAGCAGCCAGAGGAAACATGGGCAACACGTAACGCATGTGATGGTTGAAGCCTGTTTGGGAACTGACCACCAGCACCGCCGCAGTCGGAGCCCAGGCCAACAATTGGCGGCAACCGTCGGATTCCTTCGAGCTTTCGAGTCCACCTCCTACCTGGAAGGTGACATGAAAAAACTTCGGTTCCGGGCCCATGTCAGGGGCGTGAACCCGATCCAGCGGTTTTCGTGGCCCATCGATTACGACGCCGCCAAAGATGAATAGCCAAGACTGCTCCGATGACGATCACATGGACAAGGACGATCCAGGTCCGAATGCTCCGCCGCGGAGCGTCCGGGATCTGCAGCGGCTCTGCACGGACTCGTCCGACGAGCGGATGATCCGAATCGCGGAGGTCGAACACGGGTGTGTTTGCCGGCAGGCCGAACGACTGATAATCAAACAACTGATCGGAGGGAATTGAATTCACCGCGGTCCAGTTCAAGGTCATGGTCAACTCGCTACGGACGGTCTTCAGCGGCCGGGCGCCTGGCTCCTTCGAATCGTTCCTCCTTTGTCCAACCACCACATGGTGATACGATAAGGGCACCCAAACCCCGGCAACCTGCCCCCACCCGATCTGGATTTCCTCGGGCACATCCAAAGCAAGAGCACAATCCGAATCGAAAGCCTTTGGCTCTTCTTGCGCAATCGATTGAGAGAAAAAGGTGAAATCACCTGTCCTTTCATTGCCCAGGCCGAGTTCCTCAACCCATCGAACCGGCGTAAACCCCTGCTCGGCATCAATCCAAACCGACAGTCGACCGCCGCGCCCGATTCGCCAGGCACGATAGACGCCAGCCCCTTCGTGCGCAACGCTAATTTCAGACCGCGAGAACAACGAGTTGAACTGCTCCAGAGCATCCTGGAACCGAACGCCGGATGCCAACTGGTCGATACGTAAGAGACCGAGGCAACGCGGATCCAAATAGCCCCTGAGCCCTGGAGTCTTGCGAAGTTGCTTCACTCCAGGATGCAGGATGGTAATCATCCGACTGAGATCTTCCCGGTGAGTATCAACGCGGTAGGTCTTGTCCGGCAGCAAGCAGATCAAGCGGTGGACATCCGTTTCCAGTTGTGCACCAGCGCGCCACATCAAGGAGCGGCCACGGTATTCGAAGCGGATCTTTTCCTCCACAAACGAGAACGCACTGAAAAGCTCAAAGCCATCCGTCGGATCTGTCCTCAAGAACTCGCCGGTACCCGCGGCAGAGTACACCCCCGCGATCAACCGCTCACGCTCGAACTGCATGCCTGCATACAGTTCGTCCCAGCTTAGAGCGGCACTCTCAGCAGTGTATCCGACGGCGCCGTAAAGCATCACTCCCGCTGCCAGTAGGCCAAAGAGGCAAGTTTTCATGGCGATGTGCTCTCCTAACGCGGCCTTCGGCCGCAACCGACGTAGTTTGGGTCTCCGGCCCGACCCGGTCGGGACAGAGACCCAACCCACGAAGATGCGCGCAAAGTGCGCGAATGTTACGCCTGAAGATTCTGACAAATCAGCTAGATCGACGACGTCGCTCGCTCGTCAAAGCAATGTCACCCACGCTGCCGCAACATCGGCTCGATCTCCGCCCAGGTACGGCGCATGGCGATCGCGTCGGTCAATTCGTCCAACTTGTCGGTCGGCAGATCGCGGACTCGATCCGCATCGGCCGCAGAGAACTCGGGAAAACCAGCCGACAACAGCCGGACTAACGTGCCGATTCTGCCACGTCGTTCGCCACGCTTCTCACCACGCTTCTCACCACGCTTCTCACCACGCTTCTCACCGCGTTTTTCGCCGCGTTTCTCCAAGTGTTCGAGCAGTGTCATGATGTGCTCCTTGACTGGCAGGAATTCGGCCTGAATCGACTGCAAAGCCTGACGTACTTCGGCCTCCTGGTCCTTGTCCGTCACGCTCATCAAATAGTATAACGCGCGACGCAGTTCGCGGCGAAGCCGGGCAGGGGAAAATTTCCGGCAGATGTCGCGAAGAATCGAGCGGAATCGCAACCACCCCATTGGACGGTCTTCTCCGACCGCCTTGAGCATCGCCAGCGCCAATCGCCCCGCTTCCGTGCCCATCAGTTCGTTTTCTTCCAATGCACCCAATTCCACCATTACCATTTGGAAATCGACCAGGTATGGCGCCAAAATTCGCCGCGCCGGCTCTGGCAGATCGTATTCGCTGGACAACGAACGAGGCCGATTCCATGTGCCGCTTTGCA
>SKKK01000097.1 GCA_007121535.1 Planctomycetaceae bacterium
AAGGGAACGCCGCCGATGGTCAAAATGATCCCGTGTAACAGCAGGATGCGGCGGATTGCCAACTGTTGCTCCTGCGGATCGTCGTCGGCCACGGCCTTTTCCAAGCCGACCAGCGAGGCGGTGGTGCCCGACACCCGAGCATCGCCCGTGGTCAGATTCTCCTGGAATGGCAGACCGCGAGCGAAACTGCCTTCGAAACGGCCGATGAAAAAGTCGTTCAGAAAACGGCGATGATCGGCGGGCGCGATTTTCATCGCTCGGGCATCGTCATCGCTGAACGTCCAGCCGATGTCGTCATGTGAACGCAGGTAGTTGACCCAACTGCAGCCCGTGGGGATGGCGAAGCGCCGGGACATGCTGTGATGCAGCAGTCGTACATCGCGCGTGGCCAACGTGTTCCACAACAGGGCCATCAGCAGCGGGTTGTAGGACAACTGGCATTCGTCTTCACTGATGTACTTGATCACTTCGTCCGGATGCACGATGGCTTCCGACAGAAACACCATGGCGGGGGCTGCGATCCGGACCAGAGCGTTAAAGGCCTGAATGATCATGTGGGCCTCGGGCAGATTCTCGCAGTCCGTACCCAAGCGCTTCCAGATGAACGCCACAGCGTCCAGTCGCAAGACCTCGACGCCTTGATTGGCCAGAAACAGCATTTCGCCGGCCATCGCGTTGAACACCGCTGGATTCTCGTAATTCAAGTCCCATTGATAGTTGTGGAACGACGTCCAGATCCAGCGACGGATCTTGTTGCGATAGGTGAACGCTCCGGGATGCTCGTCCGGAAAGATCGGACGCAAGAACTTCTCATACTCGTTCGGCAATTCCCGATCGGGGAACATGCGGTAAAAGGCCTGGTGGTCCAGATCGCCGTCCAGGGCCATTTGAGCCCAAGGGTGGTCGTCGGCCGTATGGTTGAACACAAAATCCAGCACCAGACTGATCCCGTGGTGGCGCAGTTCGGAAGCCAGCTCAGCCAACTGATCCATGTCACCCAGACGCGAGTTCACCTCGCGGTAGTCGCTGACCGCGTAGCCGCCGTCATCGTCCCCGGGCGGCGTGCGAAAAATGGGCATCAGATGCAGGTAAGTGATCCCCAATTCCTTCAGGTACGGAATGCGTTCGTGCATCCCGGCCAGGTTGCCAGCAAACAGATCGACATAACACATCGCCCCCAGCATCCGACTGGACTGATACCACTGATTGTCGTATTCCTTGACGGCATCCAGCGCCTTCAACTCGTCCGGCCGATCCAGCCACATGCTGGTCGCCGTGCACAGCAATTGCTCCAAATAGTAGAAGAAATCATAGCGGCTGCCGTACAGATGCAGCAGCAGACGGAACAGCCGCGGGAAATGGCCCCGCAACCGTTCGGTGTAGGCCTGCCAAGTCGCTTCATCGGTGCGACCTGCGAACCGTTCTTCCAGTCGCGGCATCAATCGGCGCAGGGACTCGGCGGCCTTCTGCTCGACCTGTTCTTGCGCTAGCATCATCGATGGGTTCATTGGATGGATGACTGACGATGGACCGTCAGGAGTTTCTCTAAGGCTGATGGTTTGGGAAAGAGGGGATTGCGCATGCTGCTGGACGATCCGAGGGCTACGTCGCTTCGAAGCTGAGCATCCTGCGATACTTGTCCATCCGCAGCTCGAGGTCCTTGCGTTCGATCCGTCTCAGGCGATCCAGACTGAAATCTTCGACGGTAAAGCTGGCCGTCAGGATGCCGTAGGCCATTGCCCGTTTCAAGGTATCCGGATCGTAGTTGTCGCGTTCGGTCAAATAGCCCATCATGCCGCCCGCGAACGAATCCCCGGCGCCGGTCGGATCGACGACTTGGGCGGTCGGATACGCCGGCAGCACGTACGTCTCGAACTCGGAAAAGAACATCGCTCCGTGTTCGCCCTTCTTGATCACCACGAACTTCGGACCGAATTGGCGGACTTTACTACCCGCGATCACCAGGTTCTCTTCGCCGGTCAGCAATCGCGCTTCACTGTCGTTCAAGACCAGGCCATCGATCCGAGCCAGCAGTTCCATCAGGTCGGCTTGTTCCTCGCGAATCCATAGGTCCATCGTATCTGCGACGACCAGCCGAGGGCCGATGCATTGGTCCAGCACCTTCCGCTGCATCGCAGGTGAACCGTTGGCCAGGAACACGAACGGGCAGCGTCGGAAGGCGTCCGGCAATTTCGGCTCGAAATCACCCAGCACGTTCAATTGGACTTCCAGCGTTTCACGATCGTTCATGTTGGGCAGATACTTCCCACGCCAGCGGAACGTTTCGCCACCCGGAATCACCTGGAGCCCGTCGGTATCGATCTGCCGGGACCGGAGCAGCGCCGTATGCTCCGACGGCCAATCCTCGCCGACAACGCCTACCAATCGGACCGCAGTGAAATAACTGGCAGCATACGAAAAATAGACGGCCGACCCCCCCAACAGATCGTCGCGCGATTCGTGAAGCGTATCGACGCTGTCCAAAGCGATCGAACCAACCACCAACAATGACATACTCTGTGTCTCCCTTCGCTCCGCAGTCAAATCCACGAATCAACTCAGCTTGTCCAACGCATCCTGCTCGCTTTCGCAAATCTCGAAATAGGTATCCAGCCGAGCCCCATGCAGCGTCTCCCGAACGATCGGATGCATTCCGCACAAAATCAAGCGTCCCTCGGCGGCGCGTATCCGCTTTTGCAACGCGATCATCCCAGCGACAAACGCACTGCTGATGAACTTCAGATACGACAGATTCAAGATCACGTGAGCTTTGGCGGGCTCAGCGATCAACGATTTGCTGACGCGCTCGATATCCGTATTGATGGCCACAATCCCCGAAATGGCATCGATGATGGCGACATCATCCACCATGCGTTTCTGATACCAGATCACATGGCCGCATTTGCCGCACACCGTCTCGCCGGATCGGAACGTACCGACGCGCAGCGGCGCATCGCAGACGGGGCACTGCTGTACCAGGACTGGGGAAGATTCCGCAGATGTATTCATCGTTGGTCCGAACTTATCTCCAAGGGATGACGCCTTTCATCTACTGTAGTGTAACCAAAAGTCGACTCGGGTGGAAATGACGGACTTCGAGCAAAACGGGGCTTTTTTGCGTACCACGAGGAACCAAAAGTAAAGGCGGTGATCATGACCTTTATCTCCATCAGGGCGAGTGGGACATGGTTCCCTCGTCATGGTAGTCTTATATCTTACATTAATGGTTACATTATCTACGTATCAATACCTAATACAGAAGATAAATGCAACCGACAATAACGAACAAATCCGAAACTCGAAATCCTTCGAGGCCGAAACAAGACGGTTCGGCGCGGTCTCTGACCGTGCCGGGACCGCCGACCGCAGCTCTCTCACTCCAATCTTGCTACGGCATCTTCCCCCCCTTTTTTTATGACAAAGCTTAGTGCTCCAACGCTCAGTTCTTCGCCGGTCGACGAGGGCCTTGAATCAGACAGCCCATTTGCTGAAGGTGCCTCGAACGGTCTACAAATGGGCGGGGCGTGCGCCTCCCAAGCCGGGCAGCCAGTGCAAGGTCATCGAGTTGCGAAAGTCTCGCACGCTGTGCTCCAGTTCCCGAAGCCATGACGCATCGGCGTAGAATACTCCCGGCACGATCAACACGTTGCGGCGATTTTCCGATTCCAGCCGTGTGAGGACCTCGTGCAGCGTGTGCCCCGGAACGCCCGTCGCCACTCGCAGACGATGAAAGCGGCTTGCTGCTGCCAGGGGATCCTCTTGCTCCAAGGCCTGCCAGGCTCGCTGTTCGGCTTCGGGCAACTCGCTGGGCAGGACAACGACCGTCGTCCCGCCGAATGGTCCCGGACAGCGTGGCAGTCTGCCGGGGGCGGTGAAGTGCTGAGCGGACACTTCGATGGGCCAAGCTTTCGCCGCCGGATCGTCCGGCGGCTGGTCGACCACCGCGACCGCGACGCCGTGCCGGTCGGCAGCCCACTGAGCGTGCATTCGAGCCCAATGTCGCTGGCGCGCAGCATCACCGGATGCGAGTATGTAGAACCGTTGCTGCCCGGTCGGTTGGTCACCCTCGGGCAATCCAAGCGCCTCCCGGACGGCCTGCTGTAGTTGCTGTTCCTGCTTCCATGGATCCGGGTCCAACTCCAGCGGCTGGCTGTCGACGCCGATTTCGCGATACGCTTGCATTTCCGGTTCCCACCAGGAGCGATCTGCCGGGTTGATCGCCGAACGCAACGACCGCTCGGGCGGAGTGTCGTTTCCCCACAGTTCGGGCAACGGCAGCGGCAAGTCCTTCATCGGGGCGAACTGTTCGGGCAACCAAGCCACGGTCCGTACGTCCATGCGCCGCGTGTGAACGGCCACCGACGTGGCCACCGTCGCTCCGGAGCCTCTGCCAACAATGGCAACGCGATCGGGATCGATGGGAAAGTGGCGGCACAGATAAGCCCACATCCGCTCGCTGGCATGCAAGGCCGCACGCAGATCCGCGGAAAACGAATCGGGCCAGAACCAACGCCCGCCGCGACTCAGGTCCGGTTGCTGTTGCCGATGAAGTGGCTCCAACACGGCGATCGCGGCCTGTTGGCCCAAACGTTCCTGCCACAGTTCCAAACCATCTTGGGCTGTCAATCCATCCTCGACCAGAACGATCAGCAGGGGAAGTCGACGGTCGCCATCCTCGGCTGGCGGTTGATGGAATCGATAATCGACGCTGCTGGGGATGGCAACCGACCAGGCGCCTTCCCGCTGGTCACGCGCTCGATCTTCGACGAACACGACGAAATCGGCCACGGGCAGACCCTCCCAATCCGCCACGCTGGGATTGGCCACCGGTACCAGGGACACGGTGGTGATCGCAATCTGCGGTTTGAGCTGGCGCAGCAGGTACACGGCCCCATCGCCGTAAGCGCTGTGAAAATCGCCGTTGATGAACAGCACACTGTGGTCCGGGTGTTGATCCAGCGCCTTGGCAGCCGTATCGGCCATCGAGTTGTCCCAGAGCGATTGGGTTGAGTGCAGCCGATCTCCCGTCCGCATCACGCTGCCATGCCCTCGCATGGCGTTGTCCACTCGCCGCCAATACGCATCACGCTGAGGCAACAAACGATCGGGCACGTGCCGCCGTTGTTCGTCGTCCAGATCCTGCAAGACGTCAATGCCCTGCCGGGCGATCCGCATGAGCAGCGGACGCGGAAAATTGGCCGCTCTGACTGGCGCACCGGCGCGGCGGGCCGTTTCCACCAGCGGACGATACGCGGTGGCATAGTTGTTCCACGGGCGTGCCTGATCCAGCCAGGTTGACTCGTCGATCTCGCCCGCCAGGTAGGCATCCAGCGCGTCCTGCGTGTCCCGATCGAACATCTCCAGCGCCAGCACGACGCGTTGCTGCCGCCGGGCAAGCAGTTCTTCGTAGATCGCCAACTGAACGCGATGACTCGTCTCGTCCGTATGCTGCTCGCCCAAGAACACCGCATCGGCTTCTGCCAGGGCTTCCAGCAAGTCCTCCCACTCCACGGCTTGGCGCGTGTGACCGTCACGTATGGAAGTCGAACGTTGCACGGACGGCGCCTGCCAGCGTGGCCCCGGCGATTCCGCGAACCCCGTCCCACAGCACACCAGCGTCAAAAGCCATCCGATCGACCGATGCAAAGTCATTTTTCCGTCCTCAATCATGTCAACGCCACTCGGCGGTCCGCGATCAGCAGGGGATGATCCAACAGCGGCAGATTCTCCACAATCAACCGGTCGTCTCGGCGGGTCAATCCGTTCAATTGATAAACCTGGCGGCTGAGCGGATCGATCAGGACCGGTTGTTCGATCGTCGCTTGATCGGACAAGGGGAACTCGATTCGAGCGGTCTGCGGTTCGAACGGCTCGGGCAATTCCCCGGCGAACCAGTAGACGTGAACTGCTTTGCCATCTCGCACAAATCGGCCGCCGCGAAGGTACTGGATTCGGTGTTCGGCCAGCGTCGTGTCCAATACGTTCGGCGGGTCGGATGAGTGGCATTTCGTCCGGGCATCGAACAGGGCACACAGTTCCGTCCGCGCCCAACCGGTCTGGCAACGCGCCCATTTGACGCCCAGCCGCCCAACGTGCTCGTACGCGCGTTCGGGATCGAACATCTTTCGATCCAACGTCTCGAACCCGACGCTCAGCGGCGACGCTTCGATATCTTTTGAAGCGACCGGCTTGATTTCGCCGAGTGCTTTGTAAGGAAATTCATAGGGCGAACTGGGCACCGGCTGCAAAAGGCCATCTTCATTCAGCGCTTCGGCCGCCAAGTTCATGCACGGGAACACCGAAGCGGCCCATCCGGCGGCCCCCAATTCCATCCAATCGCGACGATTCAAACGGTTCACAGGTCACCTCCCAAATCATGGCTCCGTTCGATCTTGCTTCACACCAATTGTAATCCGACAGCCGTCGTCGGCCCAGGTGTCAAGCCAACTATTGCTTGGGATCGGCAAAGACTGAGCGGAATGGCGCTAGCCACCGGTCCAACGCCAGCCACCGGTTCGCAAGCGGCCGAAAGGCCGGAGGCTAGCGCCTTGCCGCTCAAGGCCGGAGGCTAGCGCCTTGCCGCTCAGGTGAAAACCCGACAGTTATTTCTTCGCCGATCCTTAGCGGCCCCTTACACGTTGATCTCGTAACCTTTGCGGCATTCACGGGCGAGGAACGAGTTCGCCTGGGCGTCGCCGACGATCTCTCGCTTGACCGGATCCCAGTCGACTTCGCGATCCAGCCGCATGGCGATGTTGGCCAGGTGGCAGATTTCGAGCATCCGATTGTGCGACCAAACGTCGGAGATCGGCTGCTTTCGAGACTGCATGCTCTCGATGAAGTTCGCGCTATGGTTGGCGCTGAGCGGTCCGCCATAGACGTCTTCCAGCACTCCCTCGGGCAGCGGATTGTCTTCCAGATCCTCGACCGGTCGGCCCGAGAGCCGACCGCGGTTCACGAAGAAGCGTCCGCCGGTCCCCTCGAAAAGAATGCCGTTGTCGCCTTCGCTGGTGATGATCATTTCAATGTTACCCGGCATCGGAGCGCGGATGTCGAAACGGGTCGCGATGTTGTATCGGTCGTCCACGACGGGATAACCATCCTTGTATTCGCACGCCAGGGCGTAATCCAACGGCGTCACCTTGCCGGGCCCCGTATCGGTGGCGCCGATCGCCCAGCAGGCGATGTCGACGTGATGCGCGCCCCAGTCAGTCAGTTTGCCGCCCGCATATTCGTGCCAGTTCCGGAAGGAGTAATGCCCGTTGCTGTACAGCGGCACACCGCCGCCGTACCCGGTGCGCATCTCGGGCAGCGCCCGATAAGGAACCTTCGGAGCAGGGCCCAGCCAGAAGTCCCAGTCGAGTCCTTCGGGAACGGGAGCCACCGGGATGACCGGTGAATCGGGCATCCCCCCGATGCCGCACGTTATCCTCCTGACGGCGCCGATGCGTCCCAGTCGCACCAGAGCGATGGCCTGCAAGAAGCGACGATTGTCTTCAGTACGCTGCTGGGTCCCCACCTGGAAGACTCGACCCGTCTGTTCGACGGCCTGTTCGATCAGCTTGCCTTCGTCGATGGTCAGCGTCAGCGGTTTTTCGCAGTAAACGTCTTTGCCCGCGTGCATCGCTTCGATCGCGATTTTCGTGTGCCAATGGTCGGGTGTGGCGATCATAACCGCATCAATGTCGTTTCGATCGAGGATCTCCCGATAGTCCTTGTAAGCGTCGGGCTTCTTACCCTGTCTTTCTTCCGTCCTTCCGACATTGGTCCCCAGGACATTCGCATCGACGTCGACCAGAGCTGCAAAATCGGCGAACCGGAACGTTTTCGACATGATGTGCCAGCCTTGATTTCGTAGACCGATCGTCGCAAAAACCGGGCGGTCATTGGGTGACCGGTACCCGAACGCTCGATCCGCACTCGGAAGCAGTACGCTGGCGGCCCCCGCAGCAGCAACACGGTGAAGAAACTGACGACGCGTGGTTCGGTACGAATTCGACATAGTTGAAATCCTTGGTGGAGGAAGGAAACTGGAATGCTCACAATGCAGAGGGCTGGTTCCCATCAGCCGATCCCATGACAACCAAGCGTTCGACTGGTGGGAACACGCCCTCCAGAAAATCGAGTATACCAAAAATTACCTAAGATCTGTCAGAGAAGGAATGACGTGCGTCACGAAAACGCATGTCTGCTCGTGCTCGTATTCGTATTCGATTGCGGGAAGCTGATTACGAGTACGATTACGAGTACGAGTACGAACGCTGCCTGGGTTGCGGGCATAGTTGCGGGTTGGCTGGCCCCATATCTGACAGAGACTAGTGCGTCGTCTAGGCGAACAATGCGGATTGTGAGCGGCACG
>SKKK01000538.1 GCA_007121535.1 Planctomycetaceae bacterium
GACGATCATCCAGGCCACTCGGCGTCTGCGCGAACGCCAGCGGCGAAGCGGGACCGATTACCGCTTCGCCACCGTCAGCAATTGCGTGGTGAACATGATCTCGCCGGAGCATTACCGCCGGTTTCTTCTGCCCTGCGACCTTCGCATCGCGGACGCCTTCGAATCGATCGGCGTCCATAATTGCGCCTGGAGAGCCGATCCCTACCTGGAATCTTACGCCTCGATCCCCAACCTCGCCTACATCGACATGGGGCTCGATTCCGACCTGGCCCGGGCCCGCGAACTCATGCCCGCGGCTCGCCGGGCCCTGATGTACACTCCGATGGATCTGGCCAACAAAAGCGAGGCCGCGCTGCGGAGCGACTTCGAGCGGATCGCCCGCGATTACGCACCTTGCGACCTGGTCATTGCCGACATCGAAGCCGACGTCCCCGACCAACGCGTGCGGTTCGCCATCGAGATCTGTCGCGAACTGAGCGACCACCGGGACGAGCTTCCATGAACCCCGAGCAACGGCTGCTGGATACCTTTGACGGCAAGGCGACCGATCGCGCCCCGGTCGTCCCGAAGATCTGGTTTGATCTTGCCGCACGCTTGACCGGCCCCGCAGACATGGAGGAAGTTCATCCTGCCTCACATGCGCGATGTCTGCACGGAATTGCACCAGGTTTGTCCCGGCGTAAGAATCTACTGCCACATCTGCGGCAACGTGCTGCCGGTCATCGAAGACCTGGTGGCCACCGGCCTGGACGGCATCGGGCCGCTAGATCCGCTCGGCGGCTTCACCGTCGCTGAGGCGAGGAAGCGGGCGGGACCAGACGTCACGCTCCTGGGCGGGGTCAACACGATGGACTTTATGCGAGCCGGACCGGAGGAAATCCACGCCCAGGCGCTGCGTTGCATCCGGGAGGGCCAGGTCGGCAGCAGCCGCTACATCCTCAGTTCCGGTTGTGCCCTGCCGCGGGAAACGAGACCGGAAAACCTGCTCGCTTTGCGCAGGGCTTCGGAAGACGCAGGCGGCCGGTGACCGTCTGCTGGTGCGCGATGGCGGATGCAGGAGAAAACCCCTCACCCTGCCCTCTCCCGCAGCGGGACTCTGTTCGGCGCGGGTCTCCGACCCCGCCGAAACCGCCGACCGTAAGCACCCGGCCACGAGTTTCCTGGCATTATGTAGGATGGACATTCTTGTCCGTCGTGCGGCAAATGACGGACAGGAATGTCCATCCTACCACTTTCAATCCGTTAAGAAATTTGTGGCCGGGTGCTTAGGTCTCCCCGCCCAGTTTCGTTACCGCCTGTCAGTCATTCCCGTCCGCTCTGGTGATCTTCACCACCGGCCGCCTGGGCGGCTCGGTTGGCCAAGTGATCTGATCCAAGCGATCGGGCCAGCAGATTTGCAGCCTCAGTTGGCGATCGTCGCGTTGCATGTCGATCTCCGGTTCTGCGATGCCGGTCGGCAGGGGCAGTAACAGCGCGGCGAACTCCGGCTGCACTGCTTGCGTCTGAATCTCGATGCGTTGGTGGCCGTCGTACCGGGTGACCTGATGCTGCAGTGGCTCCGCGGCCGTCACGCGCAGGATCATCCGCGGCGCATCGGTCGCCGGTTCGCGCCGCACCACTTGCATGGGCGCCGTGACGCGGGCATCTTCGGCCAGCAGCGTGATCCCTTCCTGTGATGTGAGAAGCGGCGGATCTTGGCCGCGGTCGGCGGAGATGATCGTCACGCGTTCCAACTGGGCGGCTGGCTCGCGAGTGAAGAAACGCAGGGTATGGACGCCCGGTTCCAGTCGATAACGGACCGGCTCGGACCCGACGCCCGCACCGATCCTGCCCCAAGTCCAATCCCGACGCGACGGGATATGCCAATCGAAGCGGCGATGATCGTCGACCTGGACGAAGAACGAGTCCGATTGCGCGGCCACGGCGCCGGCGGCGCGCGCCCGTCCCCACAACACGTAATCGCCTGGTTCGGTAATCGTGAACGTCCAGACAGCCGAACCGCGGCCTGAGGCATCTTCAGGCGTCTCCACCCAGGTGACCAGCCGGGCGCTGTCCGGCAATAACTCGGCGCCGCCCGCTTCGGGAAAGCGGATCTGCATCGCACCAGGAGTGTGCATCATCCAGGTGTACTCGCGGACTTGATCATCCTTGCGGATGTCATCCAGGACCACCGCGTATGCCGGTGCCGCGTCTGATGGCCGGAGGAACAATGCGTGGCGTCGAGCCCACTGGACCACGGCGCCTGGTTCGTCATGCTGGTTGCGGCAATAAGCTTCGGTCGCGTCGGCAAGAGCATAGCCGTACTGCGGACCATCGTGGTATTCGACCAGTCGCCCACTGGTGCCTCGACCCGCACCGCTGCGGGCCATGCCCTGCCCATCGATCAACACGCAGTTGTGGGCGACCGTCTGGTCACGGCCACCAGCCAGCCCCGTGTTGCCGTAGCCCGAATCGATGCTCCATCGTTGCCCCAGACCGTACAGGGTGAAGTGGCCTTCATCCGCCTGATTGTGCGTCACCGGATAGTAGGGACCGGCTTCGATCGAGAACATCACGTCGCCGCTCTCCCAACCGGTTCGCCAAATGCCGAGGCCTCGGCCTTCGAAGAGTTGGGCGAGCGGTTGTCCAGCCTCCCGCGGCTCGACGGGTGGCACTTGGTTGGCCCAGACGATCTGGAACGCCGACCGTCCTGTACCGGCCCGTTCCCATAACCATCGCGCCAGTCCGTTCTGGTGAGCGTCGGCCAGCAGCAGCAGTGTGGGATCGCCGAAACCGCTGTAGTTCGCGTTGTTGCGGGCGTCGAAGATCGGTTCTCCAGGCAGCAGGGACATGGCATAAAAACCGGGTACCCCTTGCAGACGAGGATGCTGCAACAAATCCCGACCGCCCGTTTGGCGCAGTGCATCGGCAAAGCGGAGCGCGTTGCTCAGTCCGTAGATCCCGTAACTGGTACCTTCGACGTAGGCTCCGCGGGCATCGAAACCGCTGCGGAACCAAAGGTCGATCGCATCGGCACAGCAGGCCGTCCACTCGCTGGCTTCCTCCGGGTAGAAATCCTGCAGCGAAAGGCTCAGCATGCCGGCGGCGCCCATGGCCACCCCCATGAAATTGTGATAGGGCCGCCACCAGATGCGTTCGCGAGAAACCTCGGCGACCATGTTCCGCACGTACCCCGCACTGGTCTCGGCCCAAGCCGCCCGCTGCTCGGGCGTCATCGCTTCGCCCAACCAGTCGTAACCGATCGCCAAGCCTCGCATGATGTCGCCCCGGGCTCCGGCGAACCCCGCGGCGATTTCCGGGTCGGTCACGGGCAGTTGGCGAGCCGCCGCATCCAGCAACAACACGCCGTGCCGGGCGAACCGGGCGTCGCCGGTGATCTGGTAGGCGAACCCCAGCGTCTCCATCCAATCGGTCAGCCGTCGCCCGAAGTAGTGTCCCAGGATCTGGACTCGCCACGGGGGATCCGGGCGTCGAGCCACGGAGTCGGGGTCCGCATAATCCCGCGACTCGGGGTTGCAGAGATTCTCGGCACGTTCCCGCAGGTACTGCCAGACTTCGGCTTCCGGACCCTGCTGGACCGTCGCCCGCAATCGCGGGAGATCATCCTGGCAGAACCAAAGCGCCGGCTGAGCGTGAACCGCCGGGCAACTGCCGGCGATCAGTACCAACATGAACCCCACAAACTTCATGGCGAAACCCCTTCCGAAAAACTCGGCGAAACCTCCAACACCCGACGCTCGTCCACGGCTCAACCTTCGGGGAACGTCGAAAACCCGGAACACACAAACTTCGATTGTAGCTTGTCCCCCGGCTGCTTTGAATGCGGCGAAGTTTTGGCCGGTCATCCGCCGATCGTCGCCTGCTCGCGCAGAGGTCGCGCTCGTCGCCGCTTCCAGCTCACGCGCGCGTCCGCCAGTTGCTGGGTGCGGACCAGTAGCGGCGACGGGCGAACAGGTCCCGTCTGCACGTCGTTCCGGAAAAGTCGCCTACGGCTTGCCGCTGAATCAGCAGTCATCCAGGCGAGTTTTGCACCAACACCCCGGTGGCCCGTACGAGCATCCGTCCGTGGTGCCTTTGCGCACACAAACGGCGGTTCGCCTGGTCTGCATCTCCTAGCAGGCGAGACGGCTTGTTAGACGTGGGCGATGCTCATCAAGCGGGTGTACGAGATCGACCCGCTCACATGCAGCCAGTGTGGCGGCCAGATGAAGGTCGTCGCCTTTCTTGAACCGCCGCAGGGGGCCGTCATCGAGAAGATTCTCCGCCATTGCGGCCTATGGAATCCGTCGACGCGACGCCGCGCGCCCCGCCGCCGGAAGACGGCTGGGCCTATGAGCCGGACGCCGACTGGGACAGCCAGCCCGCCTGCGCCCCCTTGACCTGCCGGTTTCCCCCGACTATCCTTGCAGTTCGGTGAGAAGAATCATTTTTCCTATCCCTGACCGTCGGCAGCCGGCGAACCGCGGATTGCCGGCAACGTCCGGGCGGCCGCGATGCGGAATGCTGTGGAGTAAGGACGGAGCACCATGAGACGAATCTCTTCGCCGGCACTATGCATCACCTTCTTCGCCCTCGCGGGCACGGCGGCGAATCCCGCGGGACCGCCGCCGAACCGCCGTCTCGTGTGCGATTTCGACACGGTCGAGGTCCCGTGGCGGTCGCGATCCGGCGGGCACACCGTCACCGAAACCGAACGTGACGGCACCGTCACCCGGGCAATCCGCCTGCGGGCAGACCTGTCGCAGGCACCGGGATACGACTGGATCCGCACCGTCGCCGACCCCGGACACGACGTCCGACCGTTCGCATTCCTGACCTTCGGCGTCGCGCACGACGGCCCGGGCTATGAAATCGTCCCGGCGCTCATCCAGCGGTCCAACCGGCCGGAGGCCTCGCGGCACGGCGAGATCGTCGCCGCCGCCGACCGGCATCGTATCCTGCTGAAGAATCCCGGCTGGACCCGTTACTCTATTCCCCTCTCCGGTTTCGGCAACCTGGAGCGGATCGCCGCGCAGGTCCACATGATCAACTTCTTCCTGGTGCGCGCCGAGTCCCCGCACCCCGGTCCGACCGAGCTGTGGTTCGACGACATCGCCTTCACAAGCGAGCCGGAAGGGAGTCTTGTCCCCCTCCAGGAGGAGCCGATCCGCTTCCCGCCCGCCGACATCGCCGTCGCCGACGATCGGGAGTTCTTCGCGGCCCTCGACCTCGAACGCCCCGAACTGGCGGCGGTTCGGACAGCCGTGGCAACGGACGACTGGCCGGCCGCCCGCGCGGCCTGGGCCCGCCACCTGGAATCGCGCGAGACCCCGGCCTGGACGTGGTCGCCCCGCGACCGTGACCGCATCCGGCATGCCCTCGAGGAACACAGCAACGGCCTGGCCTGGGCGATCCCGCACGCCGAACGCGTCCTGGCGCGCGAATTCGACTTCCTGGGCGTCAGGAAGCACCTGGAGAAGGATCCCGAATGGCTGCACGGCCCGATCGAGTGGACACACGTTCTCAGCCGTTTCCATTACTGGCGCAGCCTCGGCTACGCCTACTGGGAAACCGGCGATCCGCGCTACGCCGAGGATTTCGTCCACCTGCTGCGCCACTGGATCACCGCCAACCCGGTGCCGCGCATCCTGACCAACGCGCGCGGTCAGGACGGAAATGTCTGGCGCACCCTGGAGACAGGCATCCGCGGCGACTGTTGGTTCGAGATCATGAACCTGTTCATGCACGCTCCGGAATTCCGTGCCGACGAGAAGACGCTCATGACCAGGTCCCTGGTCGAGCATGCCCGCCATCTGCACCGGTACCAGGTCGCGTTCCGGCCCGGCAACTGGCAGGTCGTCGAATGCAGCGGACTGGCGGTCATCGGCATCATGCTGCCGGAGTTCCGCGAAGCCGCGGAGTGGCGCGAACGCGCGTTCGAGTACCTGCGCCGCCACATGCAGGAAGACGTCCATCCCGACGGTGCACATTCGGAACTGACGCCGCTATACCACGGCGTGGTCGTGGAACGGTTCATGAAAATCGCGCTTCTGGCCGAGCGCAACGGCTATGAGATCCCCGGCCTCCTGGACCGTCATGAGCGGATGTTCGAGTTCCTCCTCGCCCTGGCCAAGCCGGACGGCCGCTTTCCGCCCCTGGGAAACGCGGGCAGCGGCGGCAGTGTGCGTGCCAACCTGGGACTCGGCGCCCTGCTGTACGATCGCCCCGACATGCGCTCCCAAGCCGTCGAGACTGCTCCTGCCGCCTGGGTCTGGCTCTTCGGTCCGGATGTCTTCGCACGCTATGCGGAGTTGCCGGCAGCCGTGCCGGCGTTCACCTCGATCCTGCTGCCCGACGCCCAGTACATCATGATGCGGACCGGCTGGGGGCGCGATGACCGCTATCTGCTCTTCGACTGCGCCCCCTGGGGCGGCGCGCACAGCCATCACGACCGCCTGCAGGTCATTGTCCATTCCGGCCGCGATCTCCTCCTCGATCCGGGACAGTACAGCTACGACCAACCCCTCTCGCGGACGTATTTCGGGACCAGTGCCGCCCATAACGTGCTCCTGATCGACGAACAGGAGCAAATCGCGGCCAATCCGCGAGTGGTGACCTGGGCGACGGCCGCGGATTTCGACCTCACCGCCGGACTGGAATTGCGTTTCGCCGACGGCCAGGTCGATCGGCTCGCGGTCGCCCCGGATGTCGGCAGCCTGCGGGCCGGACCGCTCGCCGGAACAGCCCGCGTACTGTGCGTCCGCGAAGGGCCGCGCACCGCCACATTCGTCGCCGAGTGATCCTCGCCGCCGGCGGCACGCTCGGCGCATGCACCGGAACCGACAGCCGGTCGGCAAGCCCGGCGCATCCGGCAGGAAGCGAAACAGCTCGCGTGCGGTGCATCCAAATCACGGAGCATGGAGATCATGGACAGTCTCAGCCCGGCGATCCAATCCTACCTGGGACAACTCTACGCGGAAGGCCGTCGCGCCTATGCCTTCGGCCGCGGCTTGCATACCGAGTTCGCCGCCTGGGCGCGGGCGGCGCGGCCGGTGCTGCTCGAACTCCTCGGTCTCGACCCGATCCGCCGGGATTGCGGGGACTTCGTCCCGACTGTCTCGCTCTCCGCGGCCGAGGAAATCGACGGAAACCTCGCCGCGCAGTGGGCCGAAGGCGCGCCGTCCGGCGACGGATCGTGGTTCGACCCGCTGGGCCGGCAGATGGCCGCGGCCGAGTTCGGCACCAGCCCGTTCGACCGCACGGCGACGGAGAACCAGTCGGTGCCCCCTCCGTTTCCAGGCGAGGTGACCCTCTGAGCGGCCCTGCTGGAGGCTGCGGCCACCTTTCGGGGATGGGGGGCGGCCGTCCTCCAGCCCCGAAAGGCCGACCAGGCACTTGGCGGGGACAAATCCGCCTCGTTTCGCCTTGAATGACTACACATGGTTAGGCACACTCTAGTGAGTTGTCCAGACGAAATCTCAGGGTCGCGATGGGTGAGCGGCACGGCGCTAGCCGCCGGTGAGCGGCACGGCGCTAGCCGCCGGTGAGCGGCACGGCGCTAGCCGCCGGTGAGCGGCACGGCGCTAGCCGCCGGTTCCCGACCATCCATAACACCGGCGGCTAGCGCCGGACCGCTCACCTAATCTGCCCACTATGTTAAATCGCGCGCCGGAATGCGTCAATTGTCACAACCGACGCCGATGCACTTGATCCCGCGACGCTCGGCGATACAGTAGATTTCGACGTACGCCTGGATCTACAAACTCGTACCTCGCCCCTGGCGGAGGACGCTCGATGAACAAGCTCATCCGTACAACCGTGGTTGCCATCATGGTCATCGTCTTGGGGGGCTTCCGGTCGCGGTCTTGGCGGCGGAGCAATCGACAGCGCACACCGGTCTTCGGCCGGTCGCGGCGTGGTCGTTGGGGGCGCTCGATGCGGAGGTGGGGGTGCCGGACACTGCCGGCCGGCTGCCGTGTATGTAGTTTATCAGTAGACCGTATGCAGAAATCCGAAAGAGAAAGGACATTTGCGATGAAAACGACCACCATCATTCGCACCTATTGCGTATTGCTGCTTTGCCCGGCGTTTGCGACTGCGGCCGACCACCACTGGCCGCTCGACTCGCCGGCCGATGCGTCGATTACCGTGCGTGGCACCGCAACCGTAGCGGACGGCGTCCGGGAAAGCAGCCTGCTGCTCGACGGCGATTCGCTCGTGGAGGTTGCCGATTCGGCCGCCCTCGCCGCCGGCGAACCGGGCTTCACGCTGAGCATCTGGGTGAATCCCTACGCGTTGGACCGCGGCCAGCAGATGATCGCCGCAAAGAACCGCTACTCGCTCGATGA
>SKKK01000172.1 GCA_007121535.1 Planctomycetaceae bacterium
CGGTGGAAGCCGAAGCCAGCCCGGCATGAGCCGTGGGAGGCGATGCTGCGCAGGCAGGGAAAATCAGGCAATTTCAGTGGGCGCGACCGCACGAACCCATATCGTCACCTGAGCATATCAAGGAGCAAAATCCAGTTCGGACCTTGAAAACGGCACCCATTGTGAAAACGCCCCTCCCCCGACTCATGCTAGTATTTCAGCAGTCTCCCCGCACCGGTGGAGGCCAGGTCTGGCAACCACGCGCCGGCCCTCGCCACCGCATTTCCGGCCCCCACCGGCGCAGGGTCGCTGTTGGGTCAAAGGGAAAAAGGTTAGGATGGGGGGACGAAGCGCGCGTAGTTTCCAAACCGAGCTCCCACCGGTGCGGAACCGGTGGGGAGCGAGAGAGAGGTATTCACGGCAACCAGTCACGGAACGGAAACGGGCATGCGATAAACTGCGAAATTAGGGCAGAATGCGACAAATTGAACACGCCACTCCCGATCCCCGTTCGCGCTCTCCGACCCCCGTCCGTGCTCTCATGTCCTGTCCCCGACGCCCTCGGCCAATCGCACGTTTTACATCTTTTTGACAAACGTTTGACATGCAAGTGACAACTCAGTGGCGGTCTTCGAACAGAATGCGGGTAGAGGGGATCCCGCTGGGGATTCCGAATCCCACTTTTGTTTCGAAGGAGTTGACGATGGCACGACACGTTTTTCACGGCAGCATTGTCTTGCTGGTATTATCTGCGCTAACCCTGAGAGCGCACGCCGAAACGGTCCACCTGAGGGTCGAATGCGATCGGCCGGTGGTGGAAGCCGGCAAGACACACACGGTTCGTGTGAAAGTCGAAGTACAGGGGGCGGAATTGCCCGAAGCGGATCGCCCGCCAGTGAACCTGAGTTTGATCATCGACAAATCGGGGTCCATGCGCGGGGATCGGATCAAGCATGCGCGGCAAGGGGCGATCGAAGCCGTTCGCCGCTTGGGCAGCCAAGACATCGTCTCGGTGGTCGTGTTCGATCGCCAAGTCGAAACACTGGTCCCGGCTCAGCGACTGACCAACTTGGATCGGATCGAACAGAAGATCAACGGCATTCAAGCGGGCGGGACGACGAATATCCACGGAGGAATGCAGGCGGGTCTGACCGAACTGAAGAAGAACCTCGACAAGAAGTACCTCAATCGCGCGGTTCTGCTTTCCGACGGACTGGCCAACGTGGGACCGACTCAACCGGAAGCATTCGACAAACTGGGCCGCGAGTTCTCGCGTTCGGGCGTAATCGTCTCGACGGTCGGATTGGGACGAGATTACAATGAACGATTGTTGACCAGTCTGGCACAGGCCAGCGAGGGCAATAATTACTTCGTGGACAACCCCAAGACACTGCCGAAGATCTTCGAGGATGAGATCGGAGCGTTGGTCAGCACGGTGGCAACCGGGGTGACGATCACGATCGAAGTACCGTCGGGAGTCACGTTGCGCAGTGTACTGGGGCGTACTTACCGGCAGACAGGCAACCGCGTCGAAATCGACTTTCACGATTTGGGCGGCGGCGCCAGCAAGTACAGCCTGTTGGAACTCGAGATCCCTCGGGCAGACGAAGGTCAGATGTTGGACGCGCTGGTCGCGCGGGCTCGGTACCGCCGCGTGGCGGACGATCGGGAAGGCGAGACTTCGGCGCGAACGCAGGTGCGTTACACCAGCCGACCGGCGGAGGCGGAGGCTGCGGTGAATCTGGAGGTTCAAAACGCTTGGGTGGCATTGCACCAGGCGGCCGTTCAAGACGAGGTGTTGGATTTGGTCGAGCGAGGAGAACGCGAGCAGGCGCAGGATCGCTTGAGCAGGCTGGGTGACGAGGCGGCCGCAGCCGGGATTCAGCCCGCCGCGGCGGCCCAGTTGGAAGACTACGGCCAGCGCGAGTCGCAGATCCTGCGGTCACGCAGTTATTCGCGGCAGGAAGTCCTCCAGCGGCGGACCGATGCCTACCAACTGCGGAATCAGCAGTCGGTGGGCCGCATCCGCCTGGACGAGGAACCTTGACGAAATCGGGAGCGATCGGACGTGAAACAAGGTCTCACCTTTTGGGCACTGCTGCTGTTGCCGACCCTGTTGTTGGGAATCGGCACGGTGTGGCTGGTTCAGCGCGAGGCGGACCGCATGGAGGACAATCTGGCCGCGTTTCGGGCGGCGCGGCTGGCGAGCCTGGACCGGCAGGCGGAAACGGCGGCGGCGAACCTGCTGTTGGCCTTCGAGGAGATCTGCGAAGCGCTGCTGGACACGCTGGCAGAATTGTCTGAGAGCCCGCCGGACCGATTCGAACGGGCGTTGGAAGCCCTGCCCGCTGAGAATCCGTTTGTGCGGGCGAGCGGTTTGTGGCGCCCGCCGGCGGGCTTCATCGGCGGGTCGCTGGAAGGGCCGGAAGGCGGACTGCCGTGGGATGTGTCCGCGCTGGAAGTCGAGCAGGTCGAGCGGAGCATGCTGGACGAACAACTGACGCGGAACCAGGCGTTTGCACGCGGACAGGTGCAGACCCGCCGCGAGCTGGACACCTTGGCGCGCAGCCGGGCCGGGCCGCCCCCGGCCCCGCCCGACGCGGTCGAGAGACAGGAAGAGGCCGGCCGCAGATCCGAGGTCTTGGCCGAAAGGGAATCGATGTACGGCCAAGCGAGTGCTGCGGCCTTGAAGCCCAGCCGCTCTGTCCGCGATTGGGCTTGGGTCGGCGATCCGGCGAACCGGGTGCTCTGGGGTTGGATTTACAGCCGGTCCCGCCCGCAGGTCCGGGTACTGGAGGTCGATACGGACTTTCTGTACCACAACCTGCAGCGATTGCTGCCGGAGAGTCGACGAGACGAGGTGACGTGGTCGCTGTCGCGGGACGAGGTGGTCCCATCGTGGCCCGAGGAATTCCTGACCGGGGCGGCCTGCCTGGACTCCGATCTGCCCGGTTGGACGGTGCATTACGGCGCTCCACCGGGCGAACCGGTGTTGGAGGCGGCCATGTTTCGGTGGCTGGGGTCCGCCCTGGTGCTGGGCATCACCCTGTCCATCGGCATCGGCGCCGTCCTGCTGCACTGGCAAGCGTCAGCCGCCGAACGCGAAGCCCGGACCAAAACAACCTTTCTGACGAACGTTTCCCACGAGTTGAAAACGCCGTTGGCAGCGATCCAGTTGTACGCCGAAATGCTGGACGCCGGCAAGATCCGGGATGAAGCCAAGCGCCGCAGCTATCTGCAGACCATTCGCAACGAAACGGGCCGGCTGGCACGTCTGGTCGCGAACCTGTTGGACCAGAGCCGATTGGACCGTGACCCCGGATTCCGTCTGAAACGCGTACCGGTGGATGCGTCCCAACATCTGCGCGACTTTCTCCAGCAGCGGGAAGCGGAGATTCGAGCTGGCGGACTCGAGCTGCAAACGCGGATCGCTACCGCCCGGCACAGCGTCCACGCCGATCCGGACGCACTGGACCAGATCCTCTCGAATCTGGTGGACAACGCCTTGAAGTACGCCCGCGACGGCGGTCGCTTGGAAATCGAGGGGGAAGCGGACGGGCCGGACGGCAGGTACCTGATCCGCGTGCTGGATCGCGGCCCCGGGATACCCCCGTCGTTCCGCTCACGGTTGTTCACTTCGTTCGCCCGATCCCAAACCGGTCTGGAACGGCCGCACGGCGGCCTGGGCGTCGGATTGAGCATCGCTCGGGGGCTGGCTCGCAAGATGGGCGGCGACTTGCAATACGAACCACGCGCCGGCGGTGGAGCGGCTTTTGTCCTATCGCTGAACCGGAGCGACGGATGAACACCACGTTGCTGATCGCCGAAGATGACCACGCGCTGCGCGACGGCCTGAAAGATCTGTTCGAAGCCGAGGGCTACGATGTCCTGCTCGCCGGCAACGGACAAACGGCGCTCGAGTTATGGCGGCAGTATCGACCGCTGGTGATCGTCTTGGACGTCATGATGCCCGAACTGAACGGATTCGAGGTCTGCCAGCAGATCCGCCGCGAAGACACCCATACCCCGATCCTGTTCCTCACGGCCAAAGCCCAGGAGATCGACCAGGTCGTGGGACTGAAGCTGGGCGGTGATGACTACGTCACCAAACCCTTCGGCATGCAGGCTCTGCTGGCCCGCGTCGAGGCGATCCGGAGGCGAGCCGCACGCGGGCAAGAGGGGCTGACACCGGACGCCTTGCCCGACGAGTTCCCGTTCGGCGAAACGGTGGTCAGCCGCAAACGGCACGAGATCACCCGAGCGGACACCAGCATGCCGCTAACGCTTCGGGAACTGAGATTGCTGGAGCTGTTCCACGACCATCCCGGCGAGGTGATCAGCCGCAACCGGCTGCTGAACGAAGTCTGGGGCATCGACTATTTCGGCACCACCCGAACGCTGGACCAGCACATCGCGCAATTGCGCAAAAAGGTCGAAACCGATCCCCGCCACCCCATCCATCTGTTGACCGTCCACGGAGTCGGCTACCGTTACGCCCCCCTCGTAACGCCCGAGGCACTGAAATAAGGCAACTAGTGCGTTGTCTAGGCGAAAAATGCGGATTGTGAGCGGCACGGCGCTAGCCGCCGGTTCTGGACGCCAACTCCCGCGTTCGGCGAGCGTCTCCGACCCTGCCACCGCGTTCGGCGAGGGTCTCCGACCCTGCCGAAACCGCCGACCGAAGGTCTCCCGCGACACTGGACGCCTTCGGTCGGCAGGATGGCTCGGCCAGAGACCGGCCACAGCGCCGCGGATACGTCATTTTCTGCGAGTTGGCTAAACGGGACTACCTCCGAGCGGAGACACATGGGTGGCCGAGGATTTGAACCGTTCAAGGAATTTTGCTTTGGCAGCCTTCTTGTCAGAACCGAGCCGATGGCGTATACCTTGGATTCTGAGGCACCATTCCCGGCAAAATTGCCGGTGCCCGGTTTTTTTGGGGACGTAGCTCAATTGGGAGAGCACCGGCTTTGCAAGCCGGGGGTTGGCGGTTCGAGCCCGCTCGTCTCCACTTCGTAAACTCTTATCTCGAAACGACAATCCACGATTACCGGCCGGAGAATTCGGTGTTGCTCACGCTGGGCACCGAAACCCTGCCGCCGGACGGCTCGATGCAATTGCGGACGTGGGATGGCTGGGAGTTCCACTTCTTGTCGGAGCTGGACAACCGCACTGAACTGGATCCGGTCCGCACAACACCGCAAGAGCATCAAGCGGAAGGTACGTTTCTACGAACGGTTACAGGACGGGTGCTGGCCAGTTGGCAGCGGGGAGACCAGGAACGTTCCCCACTCCGCTACCGGGTGTTATTCTTCATACACAGCTTCGAGTCTCAGAACCATCTGCTCCGCGCCGCCCGCCCGCCTGCCTCGAATCCAGATCGACGGTTGTGTCTGGCCGGTTCGGTGCCGGACTACCCCAGCGATCCGAATCCGCCGAGAACTCCGATCGCCTTGGATCATCACAGCCGCTGGCATGGAATTGTGAGCGAACTGATGGAATCCCGGTTCCAGCGCGAGCCGTTACACCTCGAGCCGTTGGTGAAATCCTTGTTCGCGTCCCCGCTTGTTACGTAACCTTTTTCGATGTGCTACTCTGCGAGCCCCGCGCCGCCCAGGCCGTGTTCGTGGGGCGTGCAGCAAGACGTTCCCCCTCGCTCTCGCCAGCCGGGGAAACAACGGCCCAGACGCTGAGGCGTCGTCGGGCAACCCGCTTCTGAACCGGACACCCACCCCGGCAGGGGCGGGTTTCTTCGTCCAACGCGACATGCTTCTCGTCGATTTACAATCGTCGTTGCGTTGAGAAATTGAACCCACGCTTCATTTTTTCAACTACCCACCATTGCCGGTCTTCAGTCCGTCCATACAATTGCCGAATGTTCTTTTGATGTGAGATACCTGCATTCCTTCCGCGACTCCTAATGTTGGTATTGCGTCGTTGCGACGAGCCTTGTGCTCACTTTTTCCGATCTCAATTGCCGTGATAGACTTCGAGCAGCGCAACAATTGGCCCTATTCATGGAAGGCAGTGTTTTGTTGCAAAAACACTGATGATCAAAAAGTCCCTTTCATGGGGTATATCAAAAATAAAGCTTGTGGTTTTTCCTTAAAAAGGGGGTGCGTTATGCCCTTCTAACAGCCCGTATATAGAATTGCTGTGATCCTCCGGGTGGCGGCGTAATTAGATTTCAAAAAAGTTGAATGTTTTTTTATCTAATTATACGTAACCAAAGGAGGAACGCAAATGCGCAGGAAAAGACTACAACTTGATGAACTTTTGATCCCTTTTGCGCGGCACATTGATGGCCGCCTCTTATCTGCCTCGCCCTATCGGAAGGGTCGAGCGTCGCTATCCGGTGACGCCAATTCATGGGCTTTTCACCGGGACTCTTGGGATCGTCCCCCGGAAAAAACGAGCGCAGCGTCCGTTGCTTCGAAAGCGTTCGAGATGCTTTCGGATCGACAACAGCTTTTGGTGTCAGCGATCGTGCTCGAAGGCCAGTCCCCTGCGGAGGTTGCGCGGGACCTCGGTATCCACCGTGCGAACGTCGGCCGTGCGTTTCAAAACGCTCTCGCCGGACTGCGCACGGCGTATCTCAAGCTCGCGATTCCGCGAGGCGACTGTGTGTCGAATCCGGGCTAATGCCAACTTCTAACTCCAGGAGAACAAAATGCACCGACAACTTACCGATATCGAAGTCATCTGGACCCAATCTGCTCGGGATTCTCTGCTGACGTCACTCCGGTTCGTCTTCGGGATTCCCCCAGAAGATGCCAACATTGCTGTGTCGAACGCGCGCAACCGAGTTCGTAGATTCCTTCAAGCTGGAGGTCGGTTGCCTTATTCCACTTCCGTCCTCAGCATGATGCGCCAATACACATTTGAGGAATTAAACACCTCGGCAGTGCGGAAATCATGATGGTCAGCATCACTTTCTGCTATCGTCCCCGCCGTGCTTGTGGCGATTCGGACACCGGCTGATAATGTGCGGGGGCCGCGGTATATGGAGAAGGTGTTGGTAGCGGTGCATCAGGCGGTTGCCGGTCGGGGGGTGATTCGGCTGGAGTTTGGGCATCACGAGGGGGAAGTGGGGTTTGTTTTGCCGGTTTCCGACGGCGCTTCGGCGGTTCGTCCTCGAGCCGCTGGCCGCGATGTATCCGGATTGCCAGTTCGCTGAGATCTCTGATGCGAATGAATAGGACGTTTTCATGCCCGTCTGGTTCGCCGATCTGCGGTTGATGCCGGATGGGTATCCGATCCTGCGTCATGCTCAGTTCGAAGATATGCGGACCGGCACGTATTAAGATCCGATCGATGCAATCTTAAAGGTAGTTCAATCGGGGGATGTGGGGGTGGATTGTGTTCCGGGTAACGATGGCCATTCGTCCGGCGTCGCGGCGTCGGTGCTGCAGGCGGTGAAGTTGTTGGATGGGGCGTTCTTTCGACGGCATTTCCAGTGGTCGCCATTCTACGCTCGCCCCCGTCCGTCGGAATGAGCGTATTCAGTCAACCAGGCCGGGCTGAGCTGGCAGGAACATTGGGGCAGGAATATGAAATCACTGGCCGGCATTTTTCTGCCCCCATTTTTCTGCCAGATTCTTCTGACCCTTCTTGCCACATCAACAGTTTCTTGCCGTTGTCAACAGCGTGAAAGGCCTACAAGTCCGTGCCGGTGCCGGTGACGATGACCATTCGTCCGGCATCGCGGCGTCGGTGTTCGTCGGTGCGGCGGGCGGTGAGGTTGTTGGATGGGTCGTTCTTTCGACGGCATTTTCCGTGGTCGGCATCCTACGCTCGACCCGTTGGTCGAAGAGAGCGTATTCAGGCCACCAAGTCGGGCTGAGCTGGCAGGAACATTGGGGCAGGAAAATGAAATCACTGTCAAGCATTTCTCTAACCTGTTTGAAGAACAGGAGTTGTAACGAGAGTCGGTTGTTGCAGTTTCTGCAACAACTGCCGCAACCGGTCGATGAAAACTTCGACCAGACGCTTGATGAATTGAAAAAGCAACTATTAAGCGTTACTTAATAGTTCAAACCCACAAAGGCCAGGTGAAGCAGCTAACCCGCATTTCTCATCACATCTGGAAATGAGACGCGGCGAACGCCGCCGAGCGGGACTTTTTGTTGTGACGGCGTCTGTAGTAGCCACGCACACCAATGTGGGGGAGGTCGTTGGTGCTTCCTGCCACGTCGGGACGGCGTTTCGCACCGTTGCTGACGCCAAAACGGCCGGTTCGCGGCCGCCGGCGCGTACCTCGATCCGACCGGCTTCGCCGACGCTTCAATTTTCTCCGTTTTGCTCCCGTAGCTCAAGTCGCCAAGGTCACGTATCCGC
>SKKK01000171.1 GCA_007121535.1 Planctomycetaceae bacterium
ATTGTGAGCGGCACGGCGCTAGCCGCCGATTCTGAACGCCACCGGCGGCTAGCGCCGTGCCGCTCACTCATCGCGACCCCAAGATTTCGCCTGGACAACGCACTAGATTGTCACCCGAGAAAAGATCGCGTTCAAGTCCCCTTCAACCAAAGCCTGAAAAGAGCGATAACGTAGGGGGCCTGCTGCGACCGTCTCTGGGAGATAGCGCACGATCCAAGGCCGAAGAGAATTCGAGGGGCAATCGATGAGAAATGCTTTTTTCTTGGGGGTAATTCTGGTGGTGCCAGTAGCGCTGGTGATCGCGTTGCTGTATTCCCTGGTAAAATTCCTGTGGGCAGCCTACCAGGATTGGCGTCTGTTTCGCGAGTTGAACGTGATCCAAGCCGAAAGCGCCGCTCGACGAGAGAAAATGCGAGCCGAGCGGCAGAAGCGATTGGACAACGGGTGCGAACATGCCTTCGGCACCGGACTGGGCGGTTTTCCTCCGAACGCGTGCCCCAAGTGCGGGATCGAACAAGACAAGCCGATGGGACGATGCGATCACGTCTGGCGGCGAAAAGACGGACCGGCGATCGGCAGCTTTTGTGAAAAGTGCGGCAAAAAGTATCAACCGGAGTAACGATCGAACGCTATGGATTTGGGACTTCGCGACAAAGTAGCCTTAGTGACCGGCGGCTATCGGGGCCTGGGGCGGTCGATCTGTCAGATGTTGGCCGACGAGGGGGTCCGCGTGGCGATCAACCATCGGCACAGCCCTGACCAAGCGAACGAATTGGTCCGGCAGATCCGTGAACGGTCTGGCGTCGATGCCATCGCGGTCGCGGGCGATGTCGCGCAAGAAGCCGACGTCGCGCGGATGTTCGATCGAATCGAACAAGACCTGGGGCCGGTGGACGCTTTGGTCAACAACGCGGCCTACTGCCCGCCGGCAGCGACGATCGATTTGACTCTGGAGGAATTCGAACGCGCGATGCGAGTCAATTTGGCGGGCACCTTTTTGTGCAGCCGCGAGCTGGTACGGCGTTTGCTGGCGACCGGTTGCAAGGGCAAGATCATCAACATTTCGTCGCAAGCGGCCTTCCGCGGTTCGGAATCGGGAAAGACGGCTTATGATGCGAGCAAGACGGGGATCATCGGCTTTACGGTCTCGCTGGCTCGCGAAATGGCCCCGCACGGCATCCTTGTCAATTGCGTCGCCCCCGGGTTGATGTACACCGACATGCTGGCACCCGCCGTGGACGCGGATCCCGAGCGATTCAATCGTCGCGTTCCGCTAGGCCGTCTGGGCAAGACGGAAGAGATCGCCGCCGTGGTGGTGTTCTTGTGCTCGCATCATGCCGACTACATGACCGGCGCGACGGTCGACGTCAGCGGCGGCCTGGCCATGCATTGACGCGGTTCGGTTTCGGCGTCATGCTAAGTTCCAGTCAGGCTTCCGCAGACCGCGTGTACCCCGGACCTTGGAACCCCCGTGCAAAGGAGCCGAAACATGCCATCCTGGGCTTCGACCATTTCGAGAGCAATCGTGGTTGGGCATCGGGCGAAGCTCACAGCGGCTCGACGCGTCACGTTTCGCGTTCAGCCGGCGGTGGCCGCTTTGATGCTCGCGTGGCTGTTCGGCTATGTCGCTTGGTGGACTCGACCCGTTTTCGCCGAACCGCCGGTCGCCAGCTTCACGATACGAGCCGATTGGTTCGATCGTGGCAACGTGCGCGTCAGCTTACCGGGTCAGCCCTACGCGGACCAATACGCCTGTATTTGGAACGCGGGCCAGTTGCCGAACCAGGCCGAATACGATATCGATTTTCCCGTGACGGCGCGATACACCATCTCTGCCCTCTACGCCGCTCAGACTTCGCGCCCGGTCGATATCTACTTGAATGACGAACGGATCCATCGCGGTTTGGCGGCCGTGACGGGCAGTTGGCAGACCAGTTCTGCTGGCTGGGAGCCCCAATGCACGATCGAGATCCCTGAAGGGCGGCAGACCATCAAGCTGATCTGTCCCGGTCCTTGCATGCCGCATATCAGCGCGTTGCGATTCGAATCACCGAAACCGTTTCCGGATGGTTGGCGGCTGGACCGACCGGCAGCCGCTGGACACCGTACGCCCGCCGATCGACCGAGCTATCCCGGACACCTGATCCCCGAGCTTCCTGAACTGGCCCACCTGGACAGCGGTTTACAGATGGAGGTGCTGCCAGCCGAACAGTATCAGCCTGCGGATGCGTCGGCAACCGACGAACTGGCGATCGGACCACTTGCCGAACCGCTGCCACGCACGCCGTGGGTCGCGCGTTTGACCCTGACGGCGCCCGACGGCACTGTAGACCAGACCGCTTTGGAATTATCGCCCGAGCGACTGCGCGAGATGCTGCGCCGCACGGAGCAACTGATCGAGGATTTTCACACGTTGGACCGGGCGGACTTGAGCTGGCTGGACAAACAACAACAGCGTGCTGATGACTTGACGGAACGCTTGGATGCCTGGCAGGTCGAACCGGCGGATAATCGATCGGCTTGGGAACGTTTCGCCGGCATCTACATGGACAGTCTTCGTTTCCAACGTTACGTGGCATCCAACAATCCTTTGCTGGACTTCGACCAATTGTTGCTGGTGCGGCGGGGCAAAGGCAGCCCGGCTCTGGGGCTGCCGCAGAATTGGCAGAGCAATTGTGCGTTGCCCGTCACAGGTTTCGACGACCAGATTGCCGTCCTGACACTTCGGGAATCGACCGGTTCCCTGGCCACGCTGTACCGACCGGAGGGCTCTCATTTCGTCGGCGACCTGAATCTGCATTTTGACGGCGATCGTTTGCTGTTTTCCTCGATCGGACCGCAGGATCGTTGGCACATATTCGAAATACGAACGGATGGGACCGGTCTGCGGCAGGTGACCGAGTCGCTGCCCGACGTAGATCACTACGACGCGTGCTATCTGCCCGACGGCGCGATCCTGTTCACCTCTACCGCGTCGATGGTGGCCGTGCCGTGTGTCGACGGTAGTACGCGAGTCGCCAATCTGTACAGGCTCGAGCCGGATGGCTCGATCCGTCAGTTGTGTTTTGACCAGGAGCACAATTGGTGTCCCACCGTCCTGGAGGACGGCCGAGTGATGTATTTGCGTTGGGAATACACCGACACGCCGCACAGCCACTCTCGCGTGTTGTTCAGCATGAACCCGGACGGCACGGCGCAGCGAGAAATCTACGGCAGCAATTCTTACTGGCCTAATTCCTTGTTTTACGCACGCCCCATCCCAGGGCGACCTGGCATGTTTGCGGGTATCGTCAGCGGGCATCATGGTGTGCGCCGCAAAGGGGAACTGGTCCTGTTCGATGCCGGTCGAGGTCGGCGTGAGACGCAAGGCGCTGTTCAGCGGATTCCCGGACGCGGCCGCCCCTTGCTGTCGATGGACGATCCGGAATTCGACGAAAAGAAGATCCTGGACAACCTGGTCGACGATTCGTGGCCCAAGTTCCTGCATCCTTATCCGTTGCACGAACGGTATTTTCTGGTCGCTTGCCAGCCGAGGCCCCAGTCGCCATGGGGGATCTACCTGGCGGACGTTTTCGACAACCTGCTGCTGCTGGCCGAATCGCCCGGCGCAGCGTTACTCGAACCGATTCCTTTACGCCCAACGCTTGCTCCCCCGATCGTCCCGTCGAAGGTCGATCCGGATCGCCGCGACGGACTGGTCTATCTAGCGGACATCTATGCCGGAGACGGATTGCTGGGCGTGCCTCGCGGCGCCGTTCAACGTCTGCGATTGATCAGCTACCATTATCTGTACCCCGGCATGGGCGGGCCGCAAGGCGTCGTAGGCATCGAAGGCCCCTGGGACATCAAACGCGTCCTCGGCACGGTTCCGGTCCACGAGGATGGATCGGCCTTCTTCCGGGTACCGGCCAACACGCCGATCGCGGTCCAACCGCTGGATGCGGATGGTCAGGCCTTGCAGTTGATGCGAAGCTGGTTCACGGCCATGCCGGGCGAGGTGCTTTCGTGCGTCGGTTGCCACGAAAGCCAGAACACTTCGCCACCAACGGCACCAAACCTGGCAGCCTATCGCCGGCCGGCAGAGATCGAGCCCTGGTATGGGCCGGCACGCGGATTCCGTTTCGAACGGGAAGTCCAGCCAGTGCTGGACCGCCACTGCGCCGGATGCCATCATGGTCAAACCGATGGCTCCGGCCAACCGGCGTTCGATCTCCGCGGTCTGGAGCGAATTACCGATTATCGCAGCGTCTACCACGATGGCGGTCGGGATGCCGGCCATTTTTCCACCTCGTATGCCCAACTGCACCGCTTCGTGCGGCGGCCGGGACTGGAGAGCGATTACCATCTGCTGATGCCGATGGAGTTTCACGCCAGCACGACCCAGTTGATACAACTATTGACGCAAGGCCATCATGGCGTGGAATTGGACGCCGAGAGCTGGGATCGGCTGATCACCTGGATCGACTTGAACGCGCCGTTCCACGGGACGTGGACCGAGATCGCGGGCGCGGACCGAGTTCAACCCTGGGCCGAACGACGGCGCAAACTGCTGCAACGTTATGCTGGCATCGACGGTGATCCCGAATCCGAAGCCCGCAACGAACCGCGTCAGCAGATCGTCGCTGTTCTGCCCGAGCCGCCCGCCGCGAGACATGACCTGCCGCTGGACACGGCAGACTGGCCCTGGCCGGCTGACCAAGCCAAGCAACGACAACAGCAATTGGGGGATACGCGTCGTACCATTGATCTGGGCGACGGCGTGACGATGGACCTGATCCTGATTCCGGCGGGTGAATTCATCATGGGCGATCAGGATGGCGCGCCTGACGCCATGCCCAGGACTCGAGTTCGTATTCGGGAACCTTTCTGGATCGGACAGATGGAAGTGACCAATCGTCAGTATCAACGGTTCGACCCCAGCCACGACAGCCGTGTCGAGTCCCGGTTTGGCATGCAGTTCGGCGTTCGCGGCTTCTACGTGAACCAACCGGATCAACCGGTGGTACGCGTCTCGTGGCAACGAGCCATGGATTTCTGCGCTTGGCTGAGCCACCGCACGGGCGTGCGCTTCTCGCTGCCCACCGAGGCTCAATGGGAATACGCTTGTCGCGCCGGCACCGCGACGGCTTTTTCATTCGGAGCCGTCGATGCGGACTTTTCGTCGCACGCCAACTTGGCCGACGCGATGCTCAGCCAATTCGTCTGTCATCCATATAAGAAACACCGCGAGCCTTTGCCGAACCCCAGCCCCTACGACGATTGGATCCCCAAAGACACTCGGTTTAATGACGGTGGCTTCCTTTCCGAATCGGGTGGCAGATATGCACCCAATCCATGGGGTCTTTATGACATGCATGGCAACGTCGCCGAATGGACTTTGACTGCTTATCGAGATTATCCGTATTGTGAACATGATGGCCGCAACCAAATCGGTGGTGATGAGCATCGAGTGGTCCGTGGAGGATCGTGGCGGGACCGGCCGGCACAGGCGACCAGTGCCGCGCGCCAACGCTATCGTCCCTATCAGGGCGTCTTCAACGTTGGTTTTCGAATTGTCCAGGAAGTTGATCAGGGCCGTTGAGACCCTTGATTTCTGCCGGCCGACCGTGCAAACTGAATAGGGCGGGAATGAGACACCGAGCTGAGGATTCTTTGTGAAGACCAGCGAGAGGTCGCGGAAGATCGTCGCTTGCGGTGGACAAGCGTTTTCTTTTTTTCGGAGACGAATTCCAATGTGCATCCGAACCATTTTGACGTTGGGGCTGATTGCCATCGTGCCGGCATGTGGACGCGTTGATTCCTCGGGGTCTGCTGGCTCGGACGTGGCCAGCGTGACGGAGCCCCGCGAGGGCGCAACATCCGACCTTCGGGTCAAGCCGGCCTTCTATCAGGCAGACGAGAATCAAGGCGACGAACTAGACGACCTTGAAGCGATGGATCTCGAGACGCCCGATCTTGAACCATTCGACCTTGACGCGGCTGATCGAGAACCGGTCGATTCTGAGGCAGCCAACGATCACGGGAACATCGCCTTGGCTCTGGAGGCCATCGATCAATTGCAGGATCGGATGGACCAGTTGCACAACCAGCATCGGCTGATTCTGGCTGCTCTGGGCATCGACGACCAGTACCCCGCTTCGCCGCCTCCGGCTGGTTCGTTGGCCCGGCAGGTGTCGGAATTGCGAGAGACGGTCGATCTGTTGGCGGTGGGCAGTGATGCGATGCGGCAGGCTATCGAAGAACAGACGGTCACCTTGAAACCGGTCCAATCGGGACCGGCCGATGCCACGCTGACCGTCGAGAACAACACGGACAGCGACCGCCAGGTATGGATCAACGGCACATCCTATTGGATCTGGGCGAACAGCCCGTTGACCGTTCGCGTTCCGCCGGGTCAGGTGATCACGAAGGTAGGCAATGAAGAAGCACGGACCTGGGAGATTCCCGGCCCCGGCCAGGAAGTGCGGATCGAAATCGTCCGCACCTCGGAGACGGTGGCCGAGTCCGAACGCTGATGGCGGCTCAGAACTCTCGGTCACCCAGCAGTCCCGGTTGTGGGATGGGATATCGGCCTTGGTCGTCGGATTCCAGGGGTGGCGGTGATTCCATCGTCCACTGGTCCAGGCCCGGGGCATATTCATGCTCGTCGGCCAGCATGGCTTCCAAGGTGATCTCGCGAGCGGTATGGGCCGCCTTGCGTCCCATCGAGGTCACCAGACTGGCGTACACGCCACTTTCGGCCTCGTTGAAGGGCTGGTCATCGCGGATCGCATCGATCAAGGCGTTCCATTCATTATCGTAGGGGTTCCGCTGATCTCGCGGCACCTCGGATTCCCATAACTGGTTCTCGCGGTCGGGGTTCTGACCCGAAAAGGTTCTGGACGGCAAACCGCAGTCACCGGAATTCGAGGCGATCGCGCTGCCTTTGCTTCCATGGATGTAACTCGAATAAATCTGGTGCGCGCCGCTCTTGCAACGACCGTCCATGTGCATCCGCGAGCCGTCTTCGAAAACGTACTCGACGGAATAAGCATCGAAGTTCTGATCGACGTAATCGCCACGGAAGTGGCGGCCGCCAACGGCCTGGGCTTTGATGGGCCAAGCGTTCTTCATCCAGCATAGGTGATCGATGATATGGATGTTGAAGTCGCTGAACCCCCCGCCGCTGGCCCACAAGAAGCTATGGAAGCGTTGGATCTGCCACAACAGTTCGCTGGGCGAGCCCGGCCAGCGTTCCGAGAACACCGAACCGATCGGACCGTGCATGCGATACCCGCGCATCGAGATAATATCCCCGATCTCGCCGTCCTGGATTCGCTGATGCAATTCCTGCATGGCGCGACTGTGACGGGACATCAAGCCCACACCGACTTTCAGGTTCTTTTCCTTCGCCTGCTCGGCAGTCGCCAGCATCCGCCGCGAAGTGGGGCCGTCGGCGGTCAGCGGCTTTTCCATGAAGATGTGCAGCCCCTTCTTGACCGCGTCTTCGAAATGTGCCCAGCGGAAAGCAGGCGGCGTGGCGGAGATCACGATATCGCCCGGTTTCAGGCACTCCGTGACTTTCCGGTACCCATTGAACTCGACAAACTGGCGGTCTTCCGGAACGTCGATTCGATCGCCGAACTGATTCTTCAGGTTGTTCAGACTGGCCTGTAACCGGTGGCCGAAAACGTCGGTCATCGCTACCAGTTTGACCGGCCCCTGCCTGGCGTTCATCGCATTGGCCACCGCTCCGGTCCCGCGCCCTCCGCACCCGACCAGCGCCAATTGCAGCGTGTTGTCCTCGCCGGCGTGGACATGAGGCAGGGAGATTCCGGCCAGCGTGGTCGCCGCTGCGATCCGGCCGGTGTGGCCCAAAAACTGTCGGCGTGAAGTACCTTGCTTCGTCGATTCGGTCATCGTAGATTCCTTGGGTCGTAGGAAGTGTGAAAGCAGTGGTGATCGAGCCATCTTGCTGACATCCACCGCGCAGCCGAAGCTGCCTGGGCCGAGCACGTAGGCGATTATGATTATGAGAACTCGGCAGGCACCGGACAAGATGGCATGAATGGCATGTCGCCGAAGGACCGGCAAGAGAATGAGTGTCGGGTTGGGTTGGAACTTGCGCAACGGGGTCGGGAGTCGTTTTCGGGCAACGATTCACCATATGGAAAGCAGGTTCTCCGAAAACGACTCCCGACCTGGCGTGTTCAATTTACGCCTGTCAAGGCCAATTGGCGTGCTCCCGTTTTTGTTCCCAATCCGCCGCCGCATTTCCGGCCCCCACCGGTCCTGCACCGGTGGAGGCCAGGTTTGGCAACCA
>SKKK01000306.1 GCA_007121535.1 Planctomycetaceae bacterium
ACAGCCGTTCTCAATTCCGCCTCCACCTCGCCCAAGTACTCCGAATCTTTGTGTTGCATCGCAAAATCCTCGCCAAATCTGCGGAACTGCTGAACCTGTTGCAACATGTAGCACAGCAAATCCACGTGCCCAGTATGCGTCAACTGCTCCATTATACGCTCCGGGTCACGAAGAAACACGCGACTGACCAACGAAAGGAGGGGTTGCCCCCGCTCGGCCATCACGTCCGTTTCCACGAACCAGGCCGCAAATTGCAACCCGCTTGCTTGGTAGATGCCCGGTTCGCGTTCGTCGAGCCGGCACCCTAAAATTTGCAATTCGTCGCGTGCCGCGTGGTTGACCGTCGGAGCCAATACCAACAACAAAATGTCTCGGTGAGAGATCCGCTCGTCCTGCTGACGTAAGGAATCGCAGGGGGCTCCGGCGCGCCACTCGGCCGCAGCGTTCCCAGCGCACCTTCGTCGGACGTCGGCAAACCGCACGCAGTGCAAATGATCAAAACGATTGCGCACCAATTCGCCGGACGCACGGCGGTTATCCAAGTCATGGACACGATCGATCTCCTATCAAATGGGGATCTGCGTGTCCATAATTCGCGGGGAAACCGTTTCGCGGTCAGGTGAGAGGCAACTCGACGATCCGCTTCAAGTCCTTCATCAGCATCACCAGATGATGCGTGTTGCCCGGCAGTGGCTCGAAGTCGAATCGTTCGTAGAATCGCTTCGCATCATCATTCTTGGCATGCACGAGAACGCCGCGGATGCCCACCTGGTCACTGACCGAAATCGCCCGAAGCATCGCATCGCGAAGCAATTCAGTGCCCAGAACTTGCGACTGATAACGACGGTCTACTGCCAGCCGAGCCAGCAGGAGCATCGGAATGGGGTGTCGAGCCAACCCTTTTTGCAGTCGCCTTGATCCTTGGTCGAACTCGATGGAAGTGACAGTCAGCGATAGTATCCGGCAATCTTGCCTTGGCTCAACGCCACGTAGGTGCGCGACGAGTGACTCCGCTCACCAATCCATGCATACTTTGCCAAATACCGGTTCAGGGCTTCATCCCCGCAGTCGAACTCATCAACCGGATGTTCAGGCTGCACAGGGATTGGTCGGAGGATAGCATTAATGCTCATCGGCCTCAACAAACCGGCTCGGGCGGGCCAGAAGCTCGCGCATGCCAGGCAAGTCCTTCGGAGCTTCGTCTAAACGTTTGCAGAATTCCACCCAATGCTCGGCGGTCAGCGGAATCTTCACGCCTTCGCGCTCTGCCACGATCCGCTCGGCATCGGGTACCACACGATCCAAGATGAACTGGGTGACGTCGGCACCCGTCAACTCGGCTGCTCGTACGATGACCTTCTTTCGACCGGGGTCGGTACGAATATCGATTCTGGCTGTTCGTGACATACATCACCTGACTGGTTTGCATGGGATTCTTCGTTCTCTCAGTAGGATACCGTACAGATCATGTACACACAAGATGCGACGGGCAATCGAACCGGCTTCCTGGTATCGATCGATCACCAATCCGATCGCGTCCAGAACGAAGGGCGCCCGCGATCAGATGGGCGAGCGGTGCGACAGAACAAGCACCAACGCACCATCGAATGCCTCGCCTTCACCCTTGGACTCGAGCGCCGGGCGATCGATTTCTTCGATGTCTGGCGCCGCAAGCGGTACAGTAATATATATGATCAGGTGGGGCTGGCTGTGTTGTCGATGTCGACCGACGGCATGATGGTCAGGATCGACGTCCGTAAGTCGCCCTGCTGGGAATCGTCGGGCAGTTCCGCCCACAGGCCAGTGTTCTCCTGGTACATCAGGACCAGCTTTTGGGCGTCGTTCTCCCGGAACTCGTACTGCGTGACGATGTTCTGGTTGGAATGGGCGGCGACGATCAAGTTGTCGGCGTAGCGGGCTTCGTTGACGGCCAAATAGGATTTCTGGATCGAGTCGCTGGTCGACGACGCGCCCGCCGTGCTGAACTCCAAGGTGAAACCGGGCAACGGGGCGCCGGCTTCGATCAGCACGACATCCTCCGCATTATCCCGTCGGCCGTGACCGTTGTGGGCCGGGGGCACGTCCAGTTCGTTGGCCAGGGTGTTGTCCGGATCGCACCAAGCCAGGTGCAGTGTCCCGACCATCCCCTCCGGTACCGGCTCGGCCAGTTCCACCTTGACCCGCACCGTGGTATGGTCCAGCGGCGGCATCGTTAGTTCGGGACTACATCAGACGGGCTCGCAATCCGAGTCCATGACGTAGCCAATTGCCTTGATCACATCCCGAAACGCCATTTCGTCGACCATCCCCAGCGGTCCATCCGCGAGGTCGAGTTGCGACAACTCGATGGACAGAAGGTTTTCGCATTGGGCCACGCAGTCGGCTGTAAACCCGAAGTCCCCTTTTCGAAAAGGGACACAATTGGGGAGTACGCTTCGAACGGGAAACCGGGCCGACGTGCATACCACGACTAACGCGTATCGGCCGCGATTCAGCTCCTCACGTGACAGTACAATTACGGGATGCGGCCCAGCTTCCGCGAAATCGGCCATGTAAACTTCGCCGGGACGAATCATGGCGCATCACCCATCCGGCCAATGGCGTTCCGCAGGGCCACCCGGCGGATGCCACGTTGCCGTCGCTCGTCTTCGAGCAGTTCCCGAACCGTTTCGTACTCGGCTTCGCTGACCAGGATGTACGAAGCGTTATTTCGGGGATCAACGACGCGTGGAACTCGATGTTCCCCGCCATCTAGTACCTGTAACTGTTGTGGGGTCAGTTCAATAGTCATCGTCTATTCCTCCGTCCACATTCTAACTCGTCGACTCGCCGAAACATACACAGGTCTCCCCAGCTTAATTTCCTTACGCCTTCTCGGTGCAGCGTACCGACCATCCCGTCCGATACCGGCTCGGCCAGTTCCAGCTTGACCCGCACCGTGGTGTGCTCCAGCGGCTGCTGCTGTGTTCGATGCCTGCAACGAGTTCGGCCAGGACGGGTACGCCAATGCCAATGGGATTCCCGTTCGCGACTTCGACGCGGGCCCGGTCGAAGACGCCTTGGCGCCGGTTGATGTAATGACCGGCCATGTTCGTGTCCAACAGAAACCGTGTCACTCCCATATCTCCCGCAAGCTTTCGGCATGCTCGGCGAATTGTTCCTTCTCACATCGTGTGCGGCGCGCACGCTCGGCTTCCCAAACGGCCTGTTCCGTAGCGGTGATCTCCATTGGCTCCACGTGGTCCATGGCCGCCATCGTCCGAGCGATTTCTTCATCTGACATCATTCCGGCTTCGTTCTGAATCCCTGTCGCCAGTGGGCAGACTTCGACCTCGGTGCCATCGGGCCAATCCGCTGGCACCTCGACTTCCAGACGTCCGCCTTTGACTGTCGCCTTGATCATGATCGCATCCCTCCTCGTCGAAACTGGTAATCCTACCGCCTTCATTCTACCAACAAGCTCGAAGATGACGAGCCGTTCGGGGAAGCGAGAAACCGGGCAACGAGGCGCCGGCCTTGACCAGCTCGACATCCTCGGCATTATCCCGCCGCCCGTGACCGCTGTGGGACGGGGGCACGTCCGGTTCGTTGGCCAGCGTGTTGTCCGGATCGTACCATGCCAGGTGCAGCGTGCCGACCATCCCGTCCGGTACGGGCTCGGCCAGTTCCAGCTTGACCCGCACCGTGGTGTGCTCCAGCGGCTGCAGGATCTCCGGATGGTTGTAGGATGGACATTCCTGTCCGTCGTGCGGCAGATGACGGACAGGAATGTCCATCCTACGACGGGCCATCCCGGTGGAGGTCCCGTAGTCCTCGATCCACACCTCGCGCGACCAGGCGACCTGCTCCCATTCGAGCGACTCGATTTCGGTCATGGCGATCTGGGGCTGTTCGGCCGACGGCGCATCGGCGTGCTTCAGGCCCACGTGGGCCACATTGAGTGTTTGGAAATAGAGGGTGTCGCCCCCGAATGTCACGATCGGATCGACAGGGATGTCCCCGAGGCTCTTCGTCATATCATAGGCCCAGCGGTCGCGGCTGGAATCGACCGTCATCATCGCAAACGTCCAGTAGGCAGCGGTGACCAGCCCGTCGAACGTCGTCTTGGCCAGCCAGCGGTAGTCGTTCGACCGCCACAACAGAGCCCAATCGTCGCCCTGATCTTCCGGAGCGTGCCAGGTGGTCTCGCCCCAAGCCTGCTCCTGGACCGTATAGCCCTCGACGGCCACCACGTGTACCAGCACGGTCCAGCAGACGGGCAACCCGTCGGTATTCTTGCTGACCACCGTCACCGCGGTCAATCCGTCGGCCGTCGAGCCGTCGGGCACCGAAATCGTCAAGCTGCCGCCGTCCAGCGAAGCCTCGACCAAGGCGTCCGGACCCTCGGGGGCGCGCAAGGCGTAGGGCGCAGCCGCGTCGTGGAAGTAGGAGCCCACGCTGAGCGTCACCGACTGGTCGGACCTGGAAAAAGGGGTCAGGAGCCTTTTGTGCAAAGCACCCTCCGGGCCGTTCCGGCAAAAGGCTCCTGACCCCTTTTTCCACAGGTCCAGGACCACCACGCCGGCCATCTCGAGCTTGGCCGCGCGCGTGCCCGAGGCGGGCGGCGCGATCAGGTTGGCCAGCGCGTCGATCGCGTCTTCCAAATCCTGGTTCAGCCGGCCCTGACCAGTCCAGAGGACGGGCCGAGTGGCATTCGAGAAGGTGTGACGCTTGGACAACTCGTTCTCCCAATCACTTGTCTCCGACCAGTTCGCACGTCCCGGGTACCTGTGGTCGTTCACGTACACATGCTCGAGAAAACACTCGCGGAGCCTGTCGATGAGTAAATTACTCGGCATGACAACTTCAGCAGACTGTGCTCGACCTCCCAACTAAAGCCCTGACCACCAATCTTTACGTGACATCCTCGTGCGGAACGGACATAATCAGTGTGCCATCGTCCGACAAAAACCCCAACCGGTCCCCGAAGATTCTAATCTTGCGGATGTAGGGTGCATTCTTGCCCAGCGAGCGAAGCGAGTACAAAACCTCGACGCGCCGTGGGCGCTGTCACGGAACGAGCGCAGCGCCTCGAACTCGAAATCCCGCCAGTGGAAGTGGAGTTGCAATATCCGAATTCGCACTGGAAGTTGCCTTCTCCTTCCCGTTCGAGGCTACCAACGGCTTCACACCCCTACTCCAGACGTTCATATAGCACCCTTTCGGTCGCGGACTCAATGACCTTCGTAACCCTTCTCAACGTGGGGTGCCTGCTCATTGCTTCGACTTCGCGCGAGGAGGGAGGCGGAGACATTTCGGTGAAGTAAACCGATTCCAGGGGTACAGCGACTAGTTCCTCGAAACCATAGAAGTCCCCTTCCAATGTCAAGTATCTCAGATTCGGAAACGCCTGGAGAGGCGAAATATCTGTCTTGTCGTGCACTACTGCATACTGGCTGTCTGCGACGATGTGGCGGCTCGTCACGTCCAATTGAATCACTTTCCGGCGCTCGTAAAACCCCGACCTGTTCACTATGTCCTTAAGTAGAATGCTACAGACAACAGGAGCATCACCTTCATGCCGACCGACGATAATTCCAGCTCCCTGCCCAGGACCGTACGACAACCGAAAACGCTCGCCCAGAACAGATAACTCTCGAAGTAGCTCCAGCTTCTCTGGCCAATCGATGCGAGTCTTCGGGTTCCACTCGGCTGCCTCAAGGACAACAGATTTCAGCCCTCGCTCGCGAGGTGAGACAGCGGCTTCCAAACCGGGCAACTCCAATGCCGCTCGCAGGTCTACAACATGGTACAGGGTGAGGGATCGCAATGACACGAAGTTTCGGAGCAATTCGTCCTCTCGGAATTGCTCTAGATTAGGGTTTGCAATTCGCAAATCAAGTAGTCTCTTCAGTTCGGTGAGTGGACCGAAGTTATCCGCCCTGCAAAGCGGAAGCGCAAGAGAATCGAGCGAGTGGAGGGTGGATAGCTTTTGAATGTCGTCATTGTCTGCGCCAAGAACCATCAACGAGCGAACATTGGCCGCGTTCTTTCTAAACAACTCATAGTAGTCATTGAAAATTGGCGAGGGAATTCTGATCGGAAAGGTGTGGAACCGGTACTTTGAAGGGTGGCTTACCACGTCGTGAATCTGGCTGGACGAGCTATACGGCCCGTCACGATACGCCTCCGTCCACATCGCCTGCGGAATGACCGGGCGGGCGCTGTACGTCTCGCTACGTGCAATGATGGGCCACAGCACCAGAATCATAAGGTGACAATTGAAATACCAGAAGTATTGCTTGACATTCATAACGTGGCGTCCTTGATTCTATCTTTGAATGCATCAATGCACGCAGTGTGCCCTTCGCCGGATACAGCCTGTAAGGAACCCGATGCGTGGAAGTGAGCACTAATCTCATTCAACGGTAAAGGCTGAGAACTTTACACCGCTCCCCCAGTGGGACTGTAAAACAATAGTATTCGTCACAGGGTTCCCGGGGCCACTCGATCCTGTTCCGGGCAGGTCTACATACTTGTAAGTCTTCGTGCCAACAACTATCGTCAAGTCGTAGAGTTTCACAAAGCTTCCGTTTGGATCGTCCTTACGTACGACATCGATAATCATCGACCCAGCAACCGACGCAGCTTCGAATTCCTGTGCAGAGTCCATGTTAAGTGTTAGATCGTTCTCGTCTTGTGCCGTGGGAACAAGGTAGGCGGCGCCGTTTATTAGAGCGCTGAATCTTTCGGCAGGCCAGCCGGGAGGTCGTGGGCCAGATTCTTGTAATGCCAGATACAAATCAGTGCCGTTTGCGGCATAAACCGACCAGATGCGGTTCCCTGGGGGAGGAGGCGTCTCCTCCGAAATAACCTGGACGCCATTCTTCGCTGCAAGGAGGGAGGCGGAGTCAAAAATCTGAACCTCTGTCTTTTCGTCGATCTTGATCCCACTATTGCAGAAGAAGCCCGGCTTAAGATAGTCGTGTGTAGTGTCGACGAAGTGGTTAATGCTTCGTCCGTTGGGAGCATCTTGAAATTCGTAAGAGACCCTTATGGTGAAGGAATTGAGGAAGTCCCCGTTAACATCCCTTGGAATCGGTATGTAGGTGTCTTCATATTGTCCGTCTCCACGCCAGATGTCCGTCGATGGTTCCGATGCATTCGCTGGCGGCTTTTCAGTGGGAAACTTTGTCCTTATGGATCCGGTATCGCCATTGATGATTTTTGCTAGTGAATTCTCGATCCACCAACCGTCCCCCAATTTAAACCCATTCCATTCAGTGGTGGGGCTCGACTTCCAATCGTTTCCGGTTTCGTTACTCGGCCACACGATCTCCTCCACCGTAATCTGGACGGTATCGCGTTCGATGACGTCGGCGTCCTCCGTACCTTTTCCGCCCGGCTTGACCAAACGCCAGAAGATCCGTTGTTTCTCGCCGACCGTGGTTCCCTCTACGTGCAGTTTGGACGGGAAAGTTCGGTTCTTGTCGATCGGCCAAACGTACCAGGTGCCCCGAGTCTCGTCGTATTTCGGCTTCCCCGCCTGAGGTTCTCTCGGAACGTTGATGGACTGTTCCTCGTCGTATAGTTCTCCGGGCTTCGCTTCCCAAAGCGGCTTCTTCTGGTCATCGAGCCACACTTTGAGGCCTTTCGGGACAGCCAGCCACAGCGTATAGCCGCGCCCCTTCAGTTCATCGAGTGCGAACGCTTTAAGACGGAGTTCTGCAAAATCCTTGTCGTGAAAGTCGTCGACTTCCGGATCAGGAGTTAGATAGTCGGCCCGGGAATCGAACATATCCGGCCGGCCGTTCTTGTTGTCATCGTCCGAATTCAGAAAGATCCGCTTGCCGACTTGTCCGGGGCCGCTGCCGGCCCGGTCCTCGATCGCGTCTTCCAGAGGGCTCTCGTTCAAGGTCCCGTGGTTATCGGAATCGACGTCGATATCCAGCATGACCACGGTGAAGTAGACTGTGTCGTGCGTCAGGGGCCCGCTTCCATCGCCACTGGGATCCAAAGTCACGGTCACCTTCGTCCCGCCGGGGTCGATGCCTTCGACGTACAGCACGTACGCATTGTCCCACTGGGGCGCTACTTGGAAGGTTGAAACCACATGCGGCGTGCCCGGGGCCACGTGGTCATCGGCGATCGTGCGCTGGTGCGAGACGTCGTTCTTCCAGATTCGAAGATGTCCGGCTGCCGGGCTGTACACCGTAATCTCTTCGTCGGTATGCGGGATCGTGTGCTGCGATGTCGTCACCAGCGACGGATCGGAAGCACTGTAGGCGAACGTCACCGTGGCGGTGTTCGGATCGACGC
>SKKK01000315.1 GCA_007121535.1 Planctomycetaceae bacterium
ATCCGATTGGGTACGAGTGGTACGCCCTGAATCTGTATCGATACGTAGGTGACCGTCCTACCACACAGTCCGACGCTTTCGGTCTGCGGCCTTCCTGGTGGCCTAGTTGGCCCAGTTGGTTGCCTTGGCTTGGCGGCGGTGTTGAAGAGCAGGATCAATGCTGTGACTCAGACGACCTGGATGTAAACGACCTGTTATTGGACCTATTCGAGGATGCCGGAGATCTCGCGGAATTCTTGGATGCCATCAGGACTCATCCCGGACTCGGTTTGACCGATCTTGCGGCTCTTGGCCTTCCGAGCCTAAACGATTGGGTTCGTGCTTTGGAGACCATGGCTGAGGAACCGAAGTGTAACGACTGGTATCGCAGTGCGTTAGAGGCGATTGCAACGCCCTCTACAAATCAAACCATTGCAACTCAAGACTGCAACCGATTGGCAGGCCCGAACCCTGCCGTAGGCCCGGCGAGCGACCCCTATAGCGAGTGCTTCAACCAGCTCCACGGCATCGGCCTCCACGGTCACATGATCTCGACCGCATTCTCAAATTATGCGAGGCGCGTGAAAGACGCTTGTATCAAGAACTTGGAGTGTAGGTCAAGAGGAAGGAAGAGTTAGATGTTCAGACGTATCCATATATTGAGAGCGTCAAGTCGCTCGCGGGAGGGGCTACCGGGCCATCACGTCATTGCCTTAACCCCGCTACTGGCCACTTCCGTTCTTCTCACGGTCTGTTCCGCACAGTTCGGTAGAGCAGGCAACAGCGTGGTAGATAACGCGATTAATGCCATTTATGCGTCGGATGGCACTGTTACTTTTAAGTCAGAGGGTGGTGCGACAGACAAAGCCGTCATACGGGTTTATATTGGTTGGAAGGCGACCGATGAGACGTTGAAGCACCTTCGCGCATTCCCTGACCTTGCAGATTTGAATATTTGGACATCCGAAATCACCGACGTCGGGCTGGATAATCTGAGATACGTTCCTTCGCTTCGCGCGCTTTCCATTTTCGGTCCCTGCATCACTGATCGGGGACTCGCGCATCTAGAGCATGTGCCGCAGCTCCGCGAGCTAACGCTGTATCGACTCGGGCCAGTCCAGTCGGGACTAAAGCATCTTGCATCCGTTGAACATATCGAGGAGCTTTCGCTACAGCGAACCGCCCTGAGCGACCGGGAGTTGAGCTACCTACCCGCCATGCCTCGGCTCAGGAAGTTGAACCTTGGGAATTCAAGAGTAACGGACGCCGGGCTAGTGGTGCTGCGGCGCTTCCCCGCGCTCGAGTTTTTGCAGCTCAACCACACGCAAGTGACTGGTGAGGGCTTGAAGTATCTTCGAGAGCCCGAACTCAAAGAATTGCGGCTGCGGGGGACGCGGTTGACGGTGCGTGGAATGGAGCAAATAGGTAACCTCCGAGGACTGGAACGGCTGGATCTTTCGGGCGCCATGCTTGAGATTACGGGTATGGTCTACCTTACCCACCTTCGAAACTTGATGACGCTAAAACTTACCGAGACCGACATTAATGACGAGAGCTTGCGCATACTGGCAGACATGACGAAGCTGGAGGACCTGTGGCTTCTGGATAACGAACACATTACAGGCCCCGGTCTTTCCTATCTCGCTGCACTTCCCCGGCTTCGCCACCTGATGCTTTTTGGCACAAGTATTTCTGATCATGCCTTGAAGCACCTAAAGGAAGAGTTTCCATCCCTTGAATCGGTGGGCTTAAGTCAGACGCAGGTCTCGGACGAGGGAATTGAATCTCTCAGGGCGGCTCGACCGCGACTGATCGTGATTTGGTAGCACCCTGCTTCCTAGTTCTAAAGGCTGCTACATCTGGTCGTGCATGAACGATCTCTCCCGGTAATACGGAGCTGTCTCGCTAACTTGTTAAATGCGAGGCTCAGCAGCCCCACGCTGCCATGTGCTGCGATAGGGGGGCTGAGTCCATAGTGCCGCATGGGGCCCTAAATCGACGCGGGGCGAGACGCGAGAGATACCGCTCTCTCAATATCTATGCGGATAATAAACCGCCCGGATCGGCAGGGCTCCGGGCCGGAATGACCGCGGCGCGAGCGGCTTGACCCTGGAATCGCGGCCGTCGTGGCTTCCATGGGCCCTTAAAGACCATGCCTTGAGCCTTCTTGCTTGAGGATTGACGGCCGCGCAGCTCTTCTTTCCACGATGTCTTGTGCAGAAGGCGCAGCTTCCGTGGAGAATCGCAGCGCTCGGCGCACACCGCGAACGCACCGGGCCAGATACTCGACCGTCTTGTTCGCCGCGTCCAAGTCCTGCGGCCTGCTGCGGTCCGAAACGCTCCGCAGCCGGAGGATATTCACCACAGAGGCCAGGGAGACCACAGAGTCTGAACGGAACCCTTTTCCTTGAGGCACTTCGGCAGTTCCGCGAAGTGGCACCGTCAACGACCTGCGGCCGTGCTCTGTGCCCTCTGTGTTCTCTGTGGTTGCCGCTTGGTGCATCGGGGAGCGGTTGGCCATGCCGAACTGCGTCACCGGGCGCGGCGCGGTCGTGATCACGTGCTAGTACTCGAACGGCAGCAGGCAGCTATGGACCTGCGCCCCCATGATTTAGCGGAATGGGAGGTCGGCCAGACTGTGGATGTCTTCGCCCAGCGGCTCGGCGTACTCCAGGGCGATCTTCGGCCGTTCGTGCTTCGGGTGCGCCCGGATCGCCGCTTGAACTTCTCCCAGATCCGCGCTGTGGGCAATCAGGCGGCGATGCAGCCGACGCAGTTTGTTCACAGTCTCGTAGCGGTCGAGATAAGCAATATACTGCCCGGAATATTCGAAGCGCAATCGAAGATCCTCGATGATGCGATCCTTGGCCGCCGACGACGCATCGCCCGCCCGCTCCAGGGCTTCGCGGCACAACTGCTCGAATTCAACGGAAACGGAACTCATGATCGGCTCGTGTTCAGGACGATCGTTCAAACCAGGAGGGTCACCACGCACCGCGTCGGGTGGACGCCCCAGATGCCGTCATTCTACCACTCGACCCGGCGCGATGTAATGGCCCGAAGATTTGACGTCACGAAAACGCATCTCGCGCGCTAAGAGCCGACTGGCTGGGCGAGATCGACTGGGTAATCCGGCTGCGCCGCATCCGATCCGTGCCGTGAACCGTGTCGGACATTCCCTTGCCCATCATTCCCTTGCCCACGTCTTCTCGTCCCAGAGCGGAACTTCGGCGCAGCTTGCGATTGATGCCAAGCCGGTCCAGGAAATCTTCGCCGTCTGTGGCATCGTGCGAACCACACGCTTGCCACCTCCGAATTCACTCTGAAGCCGCTGCGCCCGAATGATCGTCTGGAGAAGGCTGGTCGCCCCCTCTGTTTAAGGGTTTTCGAGGCTTTGCAGCGCTCATCTTGTTGCACCCGTCGGGTTGGCTGTGGTAGAATGACGGGCAGTCCAAAATCACTGGAACGCGAAAACCGTTGAAACGCGCCCGACGGCAACGAACAAATCGTATACACGAACTACATCGGCCAGATGCTGATCAAAGAACTCCGCTCCGGCTCGAACCGCTGGATCGAGTACCGCCGCTACGATGAGGAAGGCCGCCGGATCGAGCGGGCCAACCCGTCGGCGGTGACCGGCTACGACGATTCGCAGGCCGACCTGGGCGTGGCTCTCAGAAGCGACGACGGCCTGATCCAGGTCCGGGACTACTACACCAGCTCGGGTGGCGGGGCGGCCAAGGGCCGGCTGCGGTTCCGCAAGATCAAACGCGGCAGCACCGGCCAGGAGATCAAGCGAGCCGCCTTCGAGTACGCCACGCATTCGGCCGGCGGCGTTACCGTCCATCCGCTGTCGAAGCAGACCGAGTTTCGCAACGACGACGGCACCGGGGCGATCCAGACCGCCTACCAGTACCTCTGGCACCCGGACACGGTCCAGATGCTCCAGCGCACCACCGTGTTGCCGCCCGTTCCCGCCGATCAAAACGGTTCGGGCACCGCCGATACGCGCCTCGAGCGCTTCGACCAGTACGGGTACCCGACGTGGACCCAAGACGCGCGCGGGTTCCTGACGCGATCCGAGCACAACGTGGCGACCGGCGCGCTGGTGCAGCGGATCGACGACGTGGACACGTCGCTGGTCTCCGACGCGCCGTCCGGTTGGACCACTGCCCCCGGCGGCGGGCTGCACCTGGTCAACGATTTTGAGCACGATCAACTGGGTCGGCCGGCCGAGCAGCTCGGCCCCCGGCACACCATCGACATCGGCGGCACCCCGGCCGAAGTGCGCCGCGCGACTTGGTACATCAACGACGACATGGCCCACGAGGTCCGCACCGCGCAGGGGTACGCCACCGGCGCCGGCCCCAACTACACGTACACGCTGATCAACCCCGTGACCATCACCCGGCGCGACCGCAACGGAAACCTGCTGGAGCAGATCCAGGCGGTGCGGTCGAACACCTTGGGCAAGCTGCAGCCGTCGGACGATTTTCCCCAGTCGTCTTACGTCCGCTGGACAACGTACCAGTACATCCACTGCTGCCTGCTGGCCTCGACGCGCGTGTACCACACGATCCCGGCCAGCGGCGAAGGGGGCCAAAGCGCGAACTACGACCAGACCGACTTCGGCTACGATTCGTCAAAACGTCGCAACCGCAGCGTCTCGCCGGGCGGCACGATCCGCTTCGATGTGCTCGACACACGCAACCAGGTTGTCAGCACCTACATCGGCACCGACGACAGCGGCGCGACCGAAAGCGACCCCTTCATGCAACCGCATATTCTCCAACAGATTCAGGGAAGCCAACAGATTGGGTTTATTGAAAATAAAATCCTCAATACCTGGCGTCATCTGCTGGCCTCCCTGAATCTGCTGGAAACCCGAGTGCCTGCCGTGCCAGCGTCGCAAAAAGGGGGCGAGAACGGCGGCCATGCGCGTCGAGCGGTTCGACGCCTACGGCAACGTGGTGTGGGCACGGGCCGCCCCGGAAACAGTTCTTCTTTGCCGATGATTGCTGTCTTAGCTCGAGCGGTCCTGTTTACCGATCCGTTGACCACGCCTAAAATGCACGAATCGGCGAAACACTCCAGAAAGAGCAAACCCGTGGCTGCAGTCAAAACATACCAGGGCGTGGTCGATAACGGGATAATCCGACTCGACCCCGAGATTCGGCTCCCCGAAAATCTACAAGTATTTGTCGTCGTGCCAGAGATCGTTGACGAGAGGCCCTTGCAAATCCACAGTCCAAGGTTGGTTCATCGAAACCAACTTCCAGGCTTTGCAAAGGAGGTCAGTTGAACCATCTTGCCGTCATTCTCGTTGGACCGCGACTGTGCTGGGACACGCTTGATAAGCGATTTTATGCTGATGGCTGACCAAACCGTTAATCTGCCGAATGACCTACCCGGCGGGGCGACGCCCCAGGCCGCGACGATGGACGATGTGTTCGGCACGACGCTGGCTGACAGCGATTCCCCCGGCGACGCGCTCGCCGAATACGCGTATCTGGGCATCGGCCGGATCGTGTTGGAAGACTACGTGCAGCCCGAAGTCAAGCTGGACTACGATTCGGGCACGCCGGGCGACTACGCCGGCTTCGACCGCTTCGGCCGCGTGATCGACCATCGCTGGTACGCCTACGCCGCCAGTACCGACCGCGACCGCTACACCTACGGCTACGACCGGGCCTCGAACCGCCTGTACCGGGAAAACACGCTGACTACCGGACGAGACGAGTTGTACGGCTACGACCAAATTAACCGCCTCGTGGAATTTGCCCGCGGCGACCTCAACAATCCAAAATCCGCAATCGAAAATCCAAACTCCGCCGAGGATTGGTCGCTCGACATGACCGGCAACTGGCCGGGCTTTGTGCAGAAGACGTCCGGCACGACGGACCTGGATCAGGGCCGCACGCACAACCCCGTCAATGAGATCACCGCCATCACGGCCTCGACCGGGACCGACTGGGCCGACCCGGAACACGACCGCAACGGCAACATGACCACCATCCCCAAACCGGCCGCCTTGTCGGACGGCCTGACTGCAACGTACGACGCCTGGAACCGGCTGGTCGAGGTCAAAGACGCCCAGACGGTCATCGGGCGCTACGAGTACGACGGCCTGAATCGCCGGATCACGAGGCACATCGACAGCAGCGCGCCGTCGAATCCGACCGGGATCGACACCTACGTCCATTACTACCACAATTCGGCCTGGCAGATCCTGGAGACCCGCCAGACCGATACCCCATCGGCCCAGCCCGAGACCCTGCAGCCCAAGCACCAGTACGTCTGGAGCCGGCGTTACATCGACTCGGCCATTCTGCGTGACGAGAACACCGGCGCCAACGGCCTGTGCGACGACCAGCGCCTGTACTACCTGAACGACGCCAACTTCAACGTCACGGCCCTGCTGGACACCGCCGGCGACGCGCTGGAACGTTACGTCTACAGCCCCTACGGCGTAGTCACCATCTACGACGCCACCTGGACCAACACCCGCAGCACGTCCAGCTACGCAAACGTCAGCCTCTACACCGGCCGCGAACTCGACCCCGAGACCGGGCTGTATTACTATCGGAACCGATACTATGGTGCGGAACTCGGCAGGTTCGTGAGCAGGGATCCAATCGAGTATGGCGACAGGGATGCTAGCCTATATCGCTATAGCGATGACGTTCCCGTTACGCGCACTGATCCAACCGGCATGATGTCTTGGCTAGACTGGCTTTGGCCGCCGAATTGGTGGAGGCCTCCGCCGTCAACCGACCCACCCGTGACGTACCGACCAGTACCCAAACCGCCAAGGGTTCCTTGTGCGGAGTACTACGCAGAGGGGAAATGGGCCAAAATACAAACGCAGTTTAAGACCGATCAGATGCGTTGCGAAGCCTTGAAGCTTGCAATGAGTAAAGCCAAAGCGGCAGGTCGTGGCAAATACGCAGAAGCGTTGATGAAAATATACGTTAAACAGTGCTTCAAATCCGGCATGCCGTGAGAATAGGCGGACGATGCGCGAACAGCGCTACTGTTATGGAATGCGCCGCCCGTGGGAGGTGCGTGAGCATGTTATTCGTTAATTGGTTTCGTCTGGTCTATGCCGCCGTGTGCTGCAAGGCGAGTGGAGGATTCGTGTGTCTCGGACGTGCGGGCGCCGAGTTGCAATCGTTTAACACGTGGTTGTCCCTTGTCGCTCTAGCCGATGGCACTTCTCCAATAGTGGTGGTTAGTTGCGGCAGGAACTGCTCCGATGGACAATGTGCATCGCTGCTCAAGCGGTTTCCGCGCCTTACGCGTATTTTGCTTGATGGGCAGGCGGTAACAGGCGATCTTCCATGGCCTGACTTGCAGGTTAAGGGACTCGAAAGTGTCATGTTCTGGGACACCAGTGTATGCGATCTTGCCTTGAAACGCCTCGCTCTCGCGGTGCCAAGTCTGCCACACCTCGAGATCTTTGGGGGGCAGGTTACTGACACGTGTGGCGATCACCTGCGGTTGCTAACGCATCTTCGCAAATTGAGCCTGTCACGTGTAGCCATTACGGACGGTGTTCTGTCTCCGCTTTCTGAACTTGTACGGATCGAGTCACTCGATCTGTCAGAAACGCGCTGTTCAGATGCAGCGATGAAGGCTATCGCACGGCTAGGCCGGTTGCGACACCTTAATATGTCTGACACCAGCGTAACGGACACGGGACTTGCTGAAATTCAGCACCTACCGCATCTTGAGTCGCTCTTTATTGAGAACACGGCGGTTACGGATGAGTCTATATTCGCGATCGAAAGCCTGACTAGCCTGCAGGCGTTGGCCATTGGAGGTAGTTTGATTACAGCAGATGCAGTAGAGTCATTATTGCAGCGGCGGCCGGGGCTCGAGATAGCTCGTGATCCACTTTAGCCAAGGAAATAGGGGAATATACCGCACGAAATTGCAGCGCCATCGGGCACTCGGGGCCCTTCCGCCGCCGTACGCTGGCGTCGCTGTTGACGGCCACCACCGGAACGTCGTCCACCGATGTGGCCGGCACGCGAGCAGTACCGGACAGGCAGCGGGAACCACAGAGAACACAGAGAGCACAGAGCCTGCCATTGGCTGCCGGCACAACTTTCATGGGGAACTGCTGAGGGCCGCAGTCGAGGCGATTGGATCTTCGATGCCTGTTCCCTCTGTGGTTCTCTGTGGCCCCTGTGGTGCAATGCTGCCCGTTACGTTTGCTGCGACCGCGTGAACGATATGGCCGCTGGCGGCCGTAGCTCGCCTGCGTGATAATGGCGGCTACGGGACAGCGCTGAAACTGTCGGGGCCA
>SKKK01000166.1 GCA_007121535.1 Planctomycetaceae bacterium
AAGGCCATGGTATCGCAGACGGGGGATCGCCGTAACCGTTCGCGGAGGCCGGCGCGCAGAGTCCCCAAACGTTGCGGCAAATCCGGTGCATGCGCCAATCGCATACAGAGCTGGACGTAGTCGCGCCGGTCGCGGCCGACGAACTCGTCCAGACCGGCGCTTCGCAATAGCGATGCACTCGTGCGCGCGGCCCAGCGGTCGCCTTGGAACGTGACCACGGGAACGCCCTGCCAGAGCGCCTCCATCGTGGTTGTGCCTCCGCTGTAGGGAAAGGGGTCCAAAGCCACATCGATCCGGCGGTAGGTGTCCAAGAATTCGAAGTGGTCCGCCGGCCCCTCCAGCACCAACCGGTCCGACGAAATCCCGCGCGTGAAAAAGCGAGCGCTCAAAAACTCCTGATGCTCGACGCAGTCCAGCAGCTTGTTGCGGATCAGCAGTCGCGCGGCAGGACAGTCGTGTAGAATCCGGGTCCAGGTTTCAAGCACAGCGTCGGTCAGCTTGTATGCCGAAGCCAGACAGCCGAACGTCAACGGTTGGCCGGCTAGCAGCGGCGACGCTGCCACATCGGGTACCGGATAGTCGACATCGAAGGTCAAATAGCTGGTGGGCACTCGCAGGATTCGTTCCGTGTAGAAGGCTTCTTCGTCGCTCGGGATCACGTGCCGGTCCCCGATCAGGTAATCGAAACAGTCGAGACCGCTGGTGGCGTAGTAATTGAACCAGCCAAGTTGCACGCGAGCCGGACGGAGCGGGTAGAGTGCCATTCGCGCCGGGGCGCTGTAGCCATTCAGGTCGACGAGAACGTCGATTTGCTCCGCAACAATTCTCTCGGCAACCGCGTCGTTCGACTGGCCCGGGATCGCATGGATGCGGTCACCGGTGTGGAGCTGATATGCCGAGCCGAGTCCTTCCGCGGGTCCGTCGCAGAACAGATGGATCTCGAACCGGTTCCGGTCGTGTCGCTGGATCAGCGCGCGGACCGGCTTCATCCAATTCGCGCGGTGGAAGAATGACGATACGTACCCGATTCGCAGCGGCTGGCCGTGGGCACGTGGGCGAGGCGGCGGGGCCGGGCGGCTCGGCCATTGTCGCCCCCAGGTCTGGCGTGCCTCGAGGATGGAACGGTTATCGTCCGCGGGGCTGCCCGGCACGATGACCGCGATATTCTCCCTGGCATGCTGTCGCACGGGCGCCGGTCCGGCATCGGCCGCTTGCCGCAGCAGTGGCAGCGCCTGTTCGAGGCAGCCCAGGTCGAAAAAACACTTCCCCAAATCGTGCCGGGCCAAGGTATGTTGAGCATCGATCGCCAGGCAACGTTGGAACGTCCGGGTCGCCTGGACGATCCGACCGCATTCCATCCATGCTCGGCCTAAACCATACCAGGTGTCCGTCGCGCGAGGGTTCCGCTGGGCAGCCTGCTGATACGCCTGGATGGCCCGTTCGAATCGGCTCAGTGCTTGCCAGGCATCACCGAGCCGTTGGTGGAACAGATCGTCTTCCGGCCGCAACTGGACGGCCCGCCGCAGTGCGGCGACCGCCGCCTGTGGTTGTCCATCGCCCAACAGCGCCGCTCCCAGCGCACTCCAGGCTTCGGGCAGACCGGGATCCAGGGTGGCCGCCGTACGGAGGGCGGTGATCGCTTCGGCAGTTCGCCCCGCCTTGCCGAGCGCCTCGCCCAAATTGCAGTGCGGCACCGGCGACTCGGGATCGAGCGCCACAGCCCGCTGATAGGCTTCGATCGCCTCGTTCAAACGGCCCAAGGATTCCCACACGCCGCCCAAATTGTTGTGGATCTCCAGCGATTCCGGCTGCAACCGAGCAGCTTCCCGCATATGTTTCAAAGCGTCATCCAAACGATTTTGTTGCAGCAGCAGCACAGCCAGATTGTGGTGGGCTGCTGCGTGCCGGGGCTCGGTGCGCAAAAGCTGCTGATACGCCTCTTGCGCCTCCGCCAAACGACCAGCCTGCTGTGCGTCGAGCGCCGATTGGAGCAGTTTCTGCAATTCGTCACCCGCTTTCTTGATCTCTTTAGCCAGCGTTGCAAGTTCCTTATCGGTGCGTGGAAGCTACTGTCTAGTGCGTTGTCCAAGCGAAATCTTTGGGCGAAATCTTTGGGTCGCGATGAGTGAGCGGCACGGCGCTAGCCGCCGGTGGTGTCCAGAACCGGCGGCTAGCGCCGTGCCGCTCACAATCCGCATTTTTCGCCTAGACAACGCACTAAGCACCGTTCGAGAAATAACTGTCCGATGTCCCCTCGCCCCTCTGGGGAGAGGGCAGGGTGAGGGGGTCAGAAAGTGCGTCAGTTATTTCTCGAACGGTGCTAAAGGGTTCACAGATCGGCCAGCAACGCGGCTAGTTCCGGATCCATATCATCGTCTGACGAGTCGTCTGATGAATCGTCCGACGAGTCGTCAGAATCTGCAAAGCTAGACAAGAGGGCATCCATGTCGTCGTCGCCTTCCTCCGTCGATTCCTCCGAACTGTCCATGTCATCGAGTAGGGACGAGAGGTCCTCATCCTCATCGTCGCTCGACGCATCATCCTCATCCTCTTCGGCCGGTTCGGCGACCTGCGGGGCTGGCGGTGGTGGCTTGGCGCCTTCGGGCGCAGGCCACGGGCCGGCCAACGGCGTACCCGCGAGCGAACCCATGCCGGCCAGACGCACTTCCGGCCGGCCCCGGATCGAGAGTACCGGAAGGAAACCCGCGACGGCGATGTCGTTGGCGGTCCGAACGTCGATCAACCTTTCGGTGCTTGGCAGCGCCACCTGATCCCCGTCGGCGTCCGTGTAAAAGTAGAACGGGATGTCATCGACCGTCAACGACGAGAGAATGTCCATCTCTTTCATGCCCTGGTGGCTGAAGGTCTGTCCCAACAGCAACCCGGCCAAAATCGCCGAATTGCCCCATAACATGCCGCTCAACCCGTACTGGGGCGTAAATTCCTCGAATTCAAACCGATCGATCGGCGACGTCTTCTTCCCGTAGGGCATGCGGAGCAGGAAACGAGGCACCGTCAGTGCCAAGTATTGCGCCTCGGGCAATTGCTTCAGGGCCGACCAGCTTTCGACGACCAGGGCATGCAAATCTCGGTCGCGTTGCTTTTCCAGGCACGCCGTGCCGATCGAAGCGATGAACGGCGCCCGGGCCGCAGCCGAGATCTTGCCGAACCGTCCCAACAGTTCGGCGTGAGGCGGCGTCTGCTCGAACTGGTAATTGCCGATGATCGCTGAAAGCGGTCCCTGGGAAGCATCCAGGGCCGGTTGGTCGACCAGCAACTGGTAAAGACCGGTTTCTTCCAGCGATTCGGTGGAACTAAGGTCCGCGGCCCATTCCTCGGCCGTGATGTCATACAATACGATCTGCAAGTTCCTTCCGGTTTCCAAACGCCGTACAAGCAACTCGATCGAGCGCCACACAGCTTCCGTCGCTTGGAAATCGGGATGGTGCAAAACGCGGCGCATGGTGTCCGAGATGGCCGCGTCCACCGCTGCGACAAGCGTCTCCTGACGAGGGTCCGGCGCGGGCACGACGTAGGGCGCCACCAAGTGTTTGACCAGTCGATCGATCGATGTTTCGGTGCGATCCACGTAGTCTCGTTCGACCAATTGGGCGAAGTCGCTCAACTTGCAGTCGGCGGCCACAGCACTTCCGCGTGAACGCCGTTTGCGTCTCCGTTTGGGTGGATCGCCAACTCCCGGCCAAGCTTGGACTTCTTTGGCGGCCTTGGCGAATGTGGAACTGTTCTTCAAACGCTGCCGCAATCCCGCCAAGTCGCTGAAGATTTCGAGGTTGTCATATAATTCATCGGGATGGAAATGGTCCATCGAATGGATATCCACTTCGACCATGCCTTCGTCGCCGCCGATGTCCAATTGAAGTTGGACGTTCAGCCGTCGAGGCATCTCGTCCAAGTCGTCGATGTCCACGCGCAACGGTTTGCGGGCCGCCAGTGCCGCCCCCACCTCGACTTCACCCCGGTTAGCGCGAGCCGAAAAATCACCCAACACCGCCAGACGGAACACCTCGTTGGCCTTCATGGATCGCGAGTGCGTACTTTCCAGCGAACCGAACCGAAATTCGTAAGCCATGGCCAAACCTCTCCTCCGCAATCGGATCGGGCTATATCATGCGTACAGAATCGACGAAGTTCAATATATCCAACTGGATACGTCAGACAAGCGCCCTCAGGCAAAAATAAAGTCGGTTCACTATTCCCCCTTGACTGCCAGCACGATGAAGCCGGGGACATCGTGTCCGCCTTCCCGGCGCAAGATGCCAGATTCGAGCGAACGCACCTCCAGGCCAGCGGCCGTCAGCCGTTGTCTCACGTAGTCTTCCGCGTGAGCATACCGCCCGTGCGATCCAAGGACGTACGCCGCATCCGGATTGTCCGCGTTGTGTTGCTCCAGGGTAAAGGCTAAGAAGCCACCCCCTCGAAGGGCTTCACGCGCAGCAGATAAGACGGGATCGAGGTCTCCAAAGTACACCAACGTATCGGCCGAGACGATGATGTCGAACGATTCGGCGTGCTGCCCCATGAACGAAGTCAATTCGGCTTCGACCAGTTCATCATAGGCCTGACGGCGCCGCGCCCGCTCGAGCATCCCGGCAGACAGATCGACTCCCACCAAGCGTTTGGCCCAGGCACGCATCAACGGGCCGCAAATTCCTGTGCCACAGCCGGCATCCAGCATATCGAGTCGCCCGTCAGGTTCTTTCCAAAACGCCTGGACAGCGGCTTGAAGCAATTGTGGTGCGCGGTAATCCAGGTGCTGTACGACCCGGTCGAAATCGTCTGCAAATCCGTCGAAAGTGGCACGTACAAACTCGTCCGAAGCACGCTGCGGCGTTTCCCGTCCTGTCCAGGCAGTCTGGTAGTGGAGCGCTTCGGGATCGCCGGGTCGGGCACGCAACCAGGCTTCCGCCAGGGCCGGCAATTCGTTTCGCCGACCGCTGGCGTCCAGCACCTGCCCCAAAGCCCGATAGGTGTCGTTGGAGGAAGGATCGAGTTCCAGGGTTCGGCGAAAAGCGGCCTCGGCCGCTTCCCATTGCAGCATCGTCAGCAACGTGCGACCGAAATAGAAATGCACCGCAGGCTCGTCCGGATCCAATTCCAATGCCCGTTTGTGCCAACGGATGGCCTCCTTCGGTCTTCCCGCTTCCAACAAGGCCATCGCCAATTCACCGTACGCCAAGTGGCAATGCGGATCCACCTTCAAAGCCTTGCCGTAGAACTCGATCGCCAATCCAACCTGATCTTGCAGTTGATAAATGCGGGCCAGGTGGAGCAACGCCGCGGCGTCCGGGCACGGGTCATCCGCATCCAGTGCCTTTCGATAACACTCGGCGGCCTCGGGCAGTTGCCCCAGATCGAACAAGACATTGGCCAGATTGAAGTAGGCTTTGGCATAGTCCGGGCGAAGAGAGATTGCCTGCCGGTAGGCCTGCACCGCTTCGCGCGGCAATTCCAGAGCCGACAATGCGTTGCCGAGATTATAGTGGGCCGCGGCCTTCTCCGGTCGAAGCGTCGCCGCTCGGCGATAGCTTTCGGCAGCTTCCTGCCAGCGCTGTTGATCCGCCAGCACGTTGCCGAGCATGTTGTGGACATCTGCATCATCAGGGCGTGATTCCAGCGCGGTGCGATAGGCGGCCTCGGCTAGGGCTAGGTGTCCTGCTTGGTGCAACGATTTCGCGATTTCAAATGGATCGTTCACGGCAAAAACCAATTCCTCGACATTTTTGCAGAGCTTGACGAAGGCAACCGTGCCCGCCATTGTTTCAGATGCCAGGCAGGTTGCGAAGGTCTCTTGACGCAATAGGAAGATTGAGGATCAAATCGAACCTGCAATGGACGCTGGTACTCGAGCAGTAAAAATCGTACACTTGATCGCACGGAAAATACCCGTTCACGGTTCGGAGGTTTCTCATGCCTAACTCAAGCCCGATCGGCATTTCCCAATATTCAGACCTTCTTCCCGGGTGCGAGGGGATCGTTGCCCGTACGTTTGCTCTTGTGCCCGGACCCGACGCGATCGCTCGCGGGCGTGTCCTTGGTTGTACGGATGAAACGGTTCCCATCGCCGACAAGCCGCGCCCGATGGCCGTACCAACCTGGATGCAAGCCGTCTTTACCCGGCAGGACCTGGATGGCGTGACGAACTGAATTTAGCAACAGGGACGAAGAACACCATAGGGGGTTGTAAACATGGACACTACAGGACGGCCGATCCCTTTGACGACACCGTTAGGCGGTGACGTACTCTGGTTCCATTCGTTGTCCGGTCAAGAAAACCTCGGGCGGCCTTTTGTCTACAACCTCGTTCTGCTGAGCGAGGATGGTCAAATCGCGATCAACGATCTGTTGGGCAAGACGATGACGGTCGAGTTGCCGACGATCAACGACGGCCAGCGGTTCTTTCATGGCAGCGTGACCAATTTCTCGCAAGCGGGCAAGCTGGGTCGGTTTCATCATTATCTGGCCACGCTCCGCCCTTGGCTCTGGTTCCTCACTCGGACCTCCGATTGTCGTATTTTCCAAAACATGACGGCCCCCGAAATCATCAAACAAGTTTTCCGAGACCGTGGATTCTCGGATTACCAGGAATCGCTCAGCGGCACCTACCGCGAGCGTGAATACTGCGTCCAATACCGCGAGACCGATTTCAACTTCGTCAGCCGTCTGATGGAAGAAGAAGGGATCTACTACTATTTCAAACATGAACCCTCCAAACACACGCTGGTGCTGAGCGATTCGGCCAGCTCGCACGGAGCGGCGCCGGGATACGGGGAGATCCCCTTTTTCCCCGAAGAGGGACATTTTGCCCGGCCGGATCAAATGCATGACTGGAAGATCTCTCAGGAGGTTCGGACCTGTAAGTACGTGCTTCGGGATTTCGACTACCTGAACCCGCAAGCCGATTTGGAGAGCAAGGCGAGCGAAACTCGGCAACACGCCCATGCCGATTTGGAAGTTTATGACTATCCCGGCTTGTACGCGGAGGCGTCGGACGGAGACAGCTACGTCACGACTCGCTTGCAGGAATTGCAGGCTTCCCATGCCACGTTCGAAGCGATCGGGGGTCCGCGCGGTCTGAGCAGCGGGAATCTGTTCAAGTTGATCGATCATCCGCGGAACGATCAGAACCGGGAGTACCTGGTTGTGTCGGCATCGTACGAGTTGCTTTCGCCCGAATACGAAGGAAGCGACATAGACGTCGTCGGCAGCGGTTTCCAAATGCGTCTGACGGCGATTGCCAGCAATATCCCTTATCGTCCGCCGCGTTGGACCCCGAAGCCCTTTGTCCAAGGCATTCAGACGGCCATGGTTGTCGGCAAAGAGGAGGAAGAGATTTGGACCGACGAGCACGGGCGCGTCAAAGTGCAATTCCATTGGGACCGCCTGGGCCAGAACGACGAAAACAGCTCGTGTTGGATCCGTGTCGCTTCCACGTGGGCCGGCAATGCCTGGGGTGCGATCCAATTGCCGCGCATCGGACAGGAGGTCATCGTCGACTTTCTCGAAGGCGATCCGGATCGTCCCCTGATCACCGGGCGCGTGTACAACGCCGACAACAAGCCTCCTTACACGCTGCCGGAAAACAAGACCCAAAGCGGCGTCAAGTCGCGGACCAGCAAGGAGGGGACTGTCGAGACGTTCAACGAACTGCGTTTCGAAGACAAAAAGGATGATGAGCAAATTTACTTTCATGCCGAAAAAGACTTCGACCGCGTTGTCGAGAACAACGACACCTTGAAGGTCGGCTTCGAGAAAAAAGACAAAGGCGATCAGACGATCGAAATCCACAACAACCAGAAGCTGGTGGTCGGTAACGACGAAGCGGAGGATGGCAGCCAAACGATCGAAATCTGGAATAACCGCAGCGAAACGGTCAAGGAAGGTAATGAAAGCGTTACCATCGAAAAGGGAAACCGTGACGTTGTCGTCTCGAAAGGCAATGATTCGCATCAAATAGGCGAGGGGAACCGCAAAGTCACGATCGGTCAGGGCGACGACACGCTGACGATCACCCAAGGCAACCATACCATAACAATTTCTGCGGGCAAGAGCACCATCGAAGCGGGGTCCTCGATCGAGCTGAAGGTGGGCGGCAGCAGCATCAAGATCGAACCGGCCAAGATCACCATCAAATCGGCCGAGATCGCCTTGCAGGCCGATATGAAATTGAGCGCCCAAGGTACCATGACCGAAGTCAGCGGCGACGCGATGTTGAAGCTCAAGGGAGGGTTGGTGAACATCAACTAGTGCGTTGTCCAGGCGAAATCTTGGG
>SKKK01000072.1 GCA_007121535.1 Planctomycetaceae bacterium
CCAGGGCCACTGCCAGCAGAAGCAAGGGGATGCCGATCAAGCGTCGGACACTTCGGTGATGGAAGGTCGGTCGAAACATGGAAAGTCTCCAACTTCAGGGAGAGGGTGTGAAAGAATCGGGACAGGCACCTTGCCGATCCCTGTTCTTGCACGGTTTAGGATCGGAATAGAAATAACTGTCGCGTTTTCTGGTGAGCGGCAGGGCGCTAGCCTCCGTTCTTGCCGTCGTTTTGGAAACGGTGGCTAGCGCCATTCCGCTCAGTTTTCGCTCGGAGCCAATTCCATTTTTTCACAGGCTCGGAGCGTCGATCGTTTGGATTCATCCGGGGCGTCGCGGCCCTTTACGGCGAACGGTCTTTTTCTTCGTCGCTCCCGCCGTTTTCGACTTCTTGCGGGCCGTCTTCTTCTTATCCTGGTCGGCAGGGATCAAGCGAGCCACACCGCTGGCCCGACTCAAGCGGCGTACCATGCGCAGGTCCAGTTCGCGGCGATCGATGTCGACGCGAACGATTTCTACCTGGACGACATCGCCCAGTCGGAAACTGTTGCCTTGGCGGTGGCCGGTCAACGAGTGCGTGCTCCGATCGTAGCGATAGTAGTCGTCGGCCAGCGTTTCGGTGCGGATCAGACCCTCGGCCGGCAACTCGATGCCTTGAGCGAACAGCCCGAAATCTTCGACGCCCGTGACCACGGCTTCCATCTGCTCGCCAATCCGTTGTTTCAGGAAGGTCAGCAGTTTGACTTTGATCAGTTCCCGCTCAGCCGCCTCGGCCCGCTGCTCGCGATCCGAGCAATGCACCCCGATCAAGGCCAGTTGTTCGAAGTCGTCGACCGGGCGTTGGCCGCGAGCCAAGCGGTCGAACATGCGATGGATCACCAGGTCCGGGTACCGTCGGATGGGCGAGGTGAAGTGGCAGTAATGGCGGCTGTTCAGGGCGTAGTGGCCTTCTTCGACGGGCGAGTAGACGGCCTTTTGCATGCTTCGCAGCACGGCGAAATGCACCGCGTGTCGGCGAGGGTCGTCGCGCACCTGCTGGACGATCCGCTTGATCTCGAAGCGGCTGATCAGACTGTCGCATTCCAGCCCCAGTTCGCGCACGAATTCGGTCAGGGCTTGCAGCTTTCGCGGATCGGGCTGTTCGTGGATGCGACGCAGGAAGTTCAAGCCTTGATCGTGCAAGTGTTCCGCCACCGCTTCGTTGGCCGCCAGCATGAATTCTTCGATCATCTGATGGCTGACCGTCTGTTGGACGGCATGCGCTCCGCAGACCCGGCCTTTCTTGTCCAGGTCGATCTTGATTTCGGGCAGCGTCAGCTCGATCGCGCCTCCCTCCAGCCGTCGCCGACGCAGGATCATGGCCAGTTGGTGCATGCGGCCCAGCAGCGCGAAGACGCCGCTGGCCAGTTTCGATTTCCAACGATTCGGATCGGCCAGGTAATCATCGACCTCTTCGTAGGAGAAGCGACGTTTGCTGACGATGGCCGAGTTCTGGAATTCGGTGGCCACGCGCGCCCCGTCGGCGGTCCATTCGATGAACACGGTCTTGGCGTAACGCAGCTTGTCTGGCTGCAAACTGGCCAAGCCATTGGAGATCAGTTCGGGCAACATGGGGATCACGCGGTCGGGCAGATAGACGCTGGTTGCCCGCTCGCGAGCCTCGATGTCCAGCAACGATCCTTCGGGCACGAAATGAGCCACGTCGGCGATATGGACACCCAGCCGCCAATGGCCGTTTTCCAGTTGCTCCAACGAAATGGCGTCGTCGAAATCCCGGGCATCTTCCGGGTCGATGGTCACGATCGTCGCGGCGGTCAGATCCGTTCGACCTTCCATGGATTCGTCAAACGCCGCGGCCTGGGCACGAGCATGATCCATGACCTCCAACGGAAAACGTTCGGGCAGATTGAATTCGCGGATGATCGAGCGTGTGTCGACACCGGGCGCACCGCGAGCGCCCAACACTTCGACGATCACGCCTTCCCCCGGATGGAAATGAGTGGGAAAGCGGAGCATCTCGATCACGACCTTGTCGCCCTCCGCGGCGTTTTTCGCACCCGGATCGGCCACGGGAATCGGTTCGGCGAAAATACTGCCATCGATTTGGACGAAGGCCTGTCCGCCTCGCTGAAGAAATCCCCCCACGAATTGATTGGTTTCGCGCTGAAGGACCTCGACCACCGCGCCGCTTAACCGCGGATCGCCGCGTCGCGAGCGCTTCAGACGGACCTTGACCACGTCGCCCGTGGCGGCATCCCCCGTCTTTCGCAGCGGGATGAAGATATCCTGCTGGCGGCCTTCCGAGATGGGCGTACCCAGGGGGCGCACGAATCCGTAGCCCTTCGATGTGCGATGGAACTCTCCGGTCACCAACGGCCGTTCGGATCGCTCAGGCACCGCACCCGGCAAGGTGACCAGGTGCCGGGGGCCCCAGGCCAATTTCCCGGCTTTGATCATATGCTTGACGAGCTTGCGAAAGTCACCATGCGTTGCCGGTGGCAGATTCAACTGCTTGGCGAGCGCCCGCGGCTTGACGGGCCGATAATTCGGGGCGCTCACGTGGGCCAGGATGCGTTGTTCGATCGATTCGTCACTCATTCAGTTCTCGCGTTCGGCTTCGCCACCCTTATAAAGTTTTCGACCCAGGGGGGCTTGATACGGGGTCCAATTGCTGTCGGTGTTGGCATCTTCGCGGATCAGGGTCCCCAGACTGTGCATCTTTGCGTCCAGATTGTCCAGATAGTGTAAGGCGATGGCCTCCAGCGTCATGGGCAGTTTGGGACTGCCGAATTCGTATTGTCCATGATGGCTGACGATCATGTGTTGCAAACGCAGATGCAGCTCTCGGGGAAAGGACTCGCCCGTCAGTCGCTCGACCTCCCGCACCTTTTCGTCCAGCATGCCCACACCGATCACAAGATGACCGACCAATTGCCCTTCGTCGCTGTAGGCCAATTCCCGCTCGTACGTCAATTCGCGGATCTTCCCGGCATCGTGCAGGAACGCGCCCAGCAGCAAAAGATCGTCATCCAAATCGGGGTAATGAGGCGCCACGATCGATACCAATCTCAGCAAACTGTGAACGTGCTCCAGCAACCCGCCTCGATACGCGTGGTGATTCTTGATCCCTGCGGGAGCCGATGTGAACGACGCCATAAACGCTTCGTCCACCAGAAAACACTCGACCAGGTTGCGGAGCGATTCGTTTCGGACCGTGCGCAGCATCTCGGCCACTTCGGACGCCAAGCGGTCGATGGCCGACACGTTCAGCGTCACGAAATCCGCCTCGTCCACGTCGCGGGGGATGACGCGATCGATGCGACTGACGATCATCTGCAAGGCGCCGTTGTAAAACTGCGAGGTCCCCTGCACGCGGACATAATCCCCGTTTTCGAACGAGCTGTACACCTTGTCGTTCGCGTTCCACATCATCGCCGTCAGCGATCCGCTGCGATCCGAAAGACGCATTTGGAGATAAAAATTGCCCTGCCGGTTGGTCCGTAATTGTTTGTCGGCCACCAGAAAGATCTCGTCGACCGATTCGCGTTCGCCCAATTGGCTGATAAAACGTCGCGCCATGTTGATGATATGCCGGGGGGAAAGGGGTGCTAGAAGTGGGAAAGACAACATTCTACGGCAGAGTGGGTGGGAACCGCAAGGACGCGAAACGAGCCACCCGTTGGGAATGGCTCGACACTTTTTTGACACCCCTTTGAAGGCGCGGGTCTCTTTTCTAAGATACGGGTTGTCAACATACTCGAAGGACGAATTGTTTGGCCTGCCGAACGATCCTCCCAGAAATATCACGCCAAGTCGTGCTTTCCTCGGATGGGACGGCTTCCAACTACGCTGAAACCAACATTGTCTATAAAAGGGGAGAAATGCATGTACAAAAATCTGAACCCATCTTCACTGGGGGTCATAGGCAGGCAAAGCGAACTAATCGAGTTGACGTTGACGTACAGATTTAAGGGGCTCGATTTAGAGGCGGGTGAGATTATCAAGCGTGCCTTGGTATCCGGCGTCGAAGAAGCGGCCAGGTACATTCACAGTGGTCGGGTAAAAGTGGGTGGTTGGGTACAACCCGTTGATCTGTCGGCCAACGCTCAAACGTTTGCCAAGCAGATCGAGCGTCTTCCGGCGATGGCTGCGGCGGCTAAGGAGATCGGGTTCACCTATTGCACGTTCGAAATCCATCCGGCCAGCGAGGATCTGCCATACCACGAGAATTTCGAACAGCATCGCGAACGATTGGGGGCCGTGGCCCAGGCGCTGGCGCCTCATGGGATTCGAGCCGGGTTGGCTCTGCGTGTGGCGGCCGAGCATCGAGCGGACACGACCTATCAATTCATCCAGCAAGCCGAAGAGTTATTGACACTGATCCGAACGATCGGCAACGAAAACATCGGATTGGCCTTGGATACCTGGAACTGGCAGGTGGGCGGCGGTGGCAGCGACCAATTGGCCGAATTGACGGGCCGACAGATCATTTCGGTCACCATCGCCGACGTGCCATTAGACGCTGATTTCCGCTCGATCACCGACAAGCAGCGGTTGCTGCCGACCGAGGATTCGATCCCGCGTCATGGCAAGCTGTTGCGATCGCTGGTTGCCCAGCAGTATGCAGGTCCCGTCACGCTACGCCCCCATCCCCAGCATCTTTCGAAACTGCCTCGCGATGCAAGCGTGGAAACCTGTGCCAGGATTATGGAACGGCTCTGGATCGAGGCCGGTTTGAGCAAGCCGGTCAAGCCGCCTGAGGTGGCAGCCCCCGCAGCGGCGGCGGAAGAAACGGCGGCGGACGAAACGGCGGCGAAAGAAACGGCAGCGAAAGAAACGGCGGCGGATGAAACGGCTGGCGACGTTGTAGAGCAGATTACTGAGCCGACTTCCTCCGATTGAGCGATCCGGACTCTGCGAGCATCTGGCAGGCTTGGTACCACCGTACACTGGTTCGACCGGCGGCATAGGCCAACAAGCAAGTCAGGCTGAGCATGATCGCGCACCACCCGGCGGCCCGGTTGCCATGCATTTGGTCTTCGAGTCCCAGAAGTTGGACAATTTGGCTTTGCGGCTGGCCCATGATCAACACAGCGACCAGCATGGCGTAAAGGAATGCCAGAATGAGGGTCGCTAACGAAACGACCCACACGGTGCCCCAGTCCGGCAACTGAACCATATAGATCGTATAGGCGGACTGGACCATCGCAACCAGCAACAGCAAATAGGCCCATCGGGCCACCCCGACTGAATCGACGGAACGCAGATGCTCGATGATGTCCAACACGGCAGGAATCGTGCTGAAGAGACTCGCCAGGATCATGGCGGCAGCCAACTGATACACCGTCCATCGTCGTGAGGGCTCGGCTTGGTATCCGTGGACTCTGGTCGTCGCAGAACGATCCCCCGGATCTTTACCGGTCACGCCTTCGTCATCGATTGCGTTCAACATGGTTCCTCAAAGGAACAGCACCACGGCGATGATCATCACAACGCTGAGCAAAAAGAAGGTTGCTCCCATCAGGAACATCATGGCCAGATAGGACGAGTCCTTCCGCCTCGTTCGCCGATGCACGCGGGACGAAGTAGCTCGGATCGGCGCATCCCCGGTGGCCGAATACTGGGAAGCCGGAGTGGGTTGCGGTCGGATGGGCCAAGCACTGGCGGAGGATCGATCCGGCGCGGCACCGCCCAAAAGGCTGGGGGGGGCCATCGGCGGCGGCGTCGCGGCGGGTTGCGCTTGAACCCAAACGGGAGTGGCGGTCGGTAGCGAGTGCTGTTGCTGATTTTGACCGTTCGGATATCCCTGCGGAACCGGTTGCATCGGAAGGCCACCTGGTCCGGAAGTCGACATGCCGTCGGGGTATCGAGGCGCTGCGGACGGCACACCGGCAGGCGAGGGAATCGGTTGGGGCGCCCCGGCAGATGCTTGGCCCTCGACCGAACCTGTTGATCGCGATGCGGAAGGCTGGGCCGGATGGGGGGCCGACTGCATGGGGACGCGGGGCGCCGTCATGGGCGCATCAGAAGGCTGACCGGTGCTGGGTGCCGGAGGAGCAGGCGCTGGTTGAATCGGGTAGGAGCCGGATCCCGGACGCGCCGATGGCTTGGCCGGCGCCCGGGGGCTGGGGATCTGTTGAGCCGAAGGTTCGGTGGCAGGCGTCGGTCCTGCGGCCTTCGGAGCCGGCTGAACGGGTTGCTCCTGGCCGCCCATAGGAACCTTGGGGGCGGGCCGCACGGGCCGCTCTCGGCCCGTTCGCGAGGACGCACCAGGCACCTGGGGGGCGCCGGGCGGCGAGATCGGGACTTCCTGATTCGCGGGTGGCGACTTTTGGCCGGGCACGGCCGGAGCTTTGCGGATCGGAACTTCGCCCTGTCTTCGGGCCGAGCGGGGATCTGGAGTGTCGGTTGTCAAGTCTCGCCCTCCCAAATTCGAGGTAACGCGGATCGAGCGTTGTGGACCTGCGAAGGACAACGCACAACTTTCTACCTCCATTATCTGCCAAACAACGGGCGGTAGCAAGCGAGCCACCGCACTCCGAGGCTGTGAAAAGAAGGGGACTGGCTCCGAGCGAAAACGGCGAACGCTACGGCTTCGTTTGGAGTTGGAGGTGACCAATCGCCCCATCGCCGTCAGACTCCGCAACCAAACGTCCTCCGCTAAGCCGCAGCAATCGGTTCACCGGACTGTCCAGCAGGCGGGGGTCATGCGTCGCGATCACCATCGCTTGAGGCAATTCCTCCAGCACGTCCACCACTCGCTGTGCCGCCGCGTCATCCAAACCTGCCGTGGGTTCATCCAGCAGGAGAACTTCGGGTTGCATCGCCAATACGGCAGCCAATGCCACCAGACGTTTTTCCCCCCCGGACAACTTGTAGGTGATTCGGTCTTCGAATCGCGGCAAGCCCAACAGGCTCAATGTTCGCGAAACGATCTGCCGAGCCTCTTCCCGAGACTTTCCCATATTCAAGGGACCAAAGGCCACATCTTCGGCCACCGTGGGGCAGAAAAGCTGGTCGTCAGAATCCTGAAACAAGAATCCGACCCGCCGCCTTACTTCGCGAAAATCCCGTTCGGTTCGGCACAGCTTCCCGAAGATCCGCACGCGGCCGGAATCGGGTTTCAACAGCCCCACGATCATCTTCAATACCGTCGTTTTTCCACTGCCGTTGGTGCCCAGCAATCCGACTCGCTCGTCGGCATCGAGCTGGAAGCAGCATCGACGCAGCACCGGCCGATCCGGGTTGTAGCTGTAGCTGACTTCGTCCAAAACGACCAGGCCGTCCTTCATGCCCACTCCAGTACAGTTAGTCCGGCGAGCACCAACAAAACAATCGCGGTGAACCAAGCATCCCGAGCGGTCAGCGCGGCGCGGTCCAGCGGATGGAACCGGTCGTAAAAGCCGCGACATTTCATCGCCATCACGATCCGATCGGCACGATCGACGCTCCGCAGCAGCAGCATCCCGACCAGATAACCGAAGGAACGGTAGGTGTGCCAATCGACGCCAGGCCGAAAGCCTCGCACCTTCATCGCCGCCCGAAGCCGCCCGTATTCACGTTGCAAAACGCCCAGGTAACGAACGGTGAACAGCAACAGATGCGTCAGCTTCGCTGGAACACCCAACGTCCCTAAGGCATGGCCGATCGAGGCCATTTCCAAGCGGGCCAATAACACCAGGACGCCCAGCACGATCGCGTTGGCCTTCAGACCGATCAGTACCGCCTGGACCAACCCCTCGCGAGCCACGGTGATCGGCCCGATGCTCAACACGGGAGTCGCTCCACCACCTAACGGCAGCAATCCGAGCAGCAGCAAAACCAACAGGTTGATGGGAATCAACCGTTTCCAACGTTGTTCCGTCAAGGCCCCCGTCCACCCTGCGCCGACGACGGCAATACCCAAGGCTGCGACCAGTGTCGTCGGGCTGCTGAGGGCGGTTACCACCATAGAAAAACAAAAAGCAGCGATCAGCCGCGTACGCGGATCCACACCGTTTAAGCACCAGCCGTTGGTCGGGGCCAGCGAGGCACCATAGCTGCCTGCGTTTTCGATGACGTTGGACACTACATCCGCTCCTGAAGGCCTTGCGGCGTTGTCAAAAAAGGCCGTTCCGGACACACCTGCCGCAGGAGGACGACGGTACTGCCGACGACAAGACCTTCGATCATCGCCACTGCCAAATGGAACAAGAACACCGCCTTGGCGGCCAGTTCAAACGATTCGCCAGAAACCCACAGCGCAGCCGAAATCAAAAAAGCCGAGCTTAGAATGGCGGATGAACCTGCGGTGAAACCGGCGAAGAAGTGGATCGATCGATGCTTGCTTTCGGACATTCGTTGAAACAAATAGAAGACAGCAACCGCTGGCAGCGCCATCGCCAGCGTGTTGAACCCCAGCGCCAATAATCCTCCATGGCCAACCAACACAGCTTGCAGCAACAAGGCGACCAACAAGGCGGGAAAAGCCGTCCAGCCCAGCAGCAATCCAACCAGCCCGTTGAGGGTCAGATGGATGCTGGTCACGCCCAGCGGAATGTGGATCAGCGAAACCACGAAAAAAACGGCGCTGACCAGCGCCACTCGCGGCACCTGCTCGTGATCCATGGCGCGCAGCCCCAAAGCGGTGCCGGCTAGCGTGCCAACCGCGCCGAGGCACAAAACGCCGATCCCTTGCGGCGAATCCGATAATACCGCTTCGTGCAGATGCATACGCCCACAACACCCGATACGGCCATTGGGGCCGCTCGGCTTTCACACAAAACGAAAAAAAGTAACAAGCGAGCTTTCAGTTTGATTGCTGCTTGGGTTTTTCGCAAGGGGGGCTTTCGCGATCCAGTCATCCGTTATCATCCAGGTTAGAATAAGTCTGCAGGACGCGACCGGTACCTCGTGCCGAAATGACCATGTGACAGGTGGCTGTTCCCAAGCCGGGCGAAAGACGAATCGAGCCAACAGAGAAGGAATCAACGACGTGTGTGGAAGGTTCACTTTACGAACTCCTGCAGAGCAATTGGCCTTGCAGTTCTCGTGCGAAATCCCCACCGAATTGGCGCCGACCTACAATGCTGCTCCGACTCAGGCGGTCGCCGCGGTACGAAGCGAAGCGGGGTCTCCCCAGTTCGCTCGACTACGATGGGGCTTGATCCCCGTCTGGGCGAAAGATCGATCCATCGGCAACCGGATGATCAATGCTCGAGCAGAAACCGTTGCGGAGAAGCCTGCTTTTCGTGCGGCATTCCGGGCGAGACGCTGCTTGATCCTGGCCGATGGATACTTCGAGTGGCAAAAGGTGGGCAGCGCAAAGCAGCCGTACCATATCCGCATGCAAGACGACGTTGCGTTTGCCATGGCTGGACTGTGGGAATCCTGGAACGATCCTCAAACGTCCGAGCCGCTCGAATCTTGTACGATCATCACCACCGAGGCGAACCGGACGACCCGACCGATTCATGACCGCATGCCCGCCATCCTGGCTTCCCCCAATTGGCAGATCTGGCTAGATCCGCAGCAGCGCGAGTCCCACGTTCTGCTGCCGTTGCTGCGGCCTTTCGACTCGGCAAGCATGGTTGCGTGCCCCGTCGATCGCTGGGTCAACAGCCCACGGAACAATGACCCTCGCTGCATCGCCCCTGCCGCCGACATACTCGAAAGCAACGGCACAACCTGACCCATCTTCGAAGTGCTTTTTTGGGTACCTGGCAGCCCTTGATTCACATTTCTGTTCAGAATCGGCAGAAAACTCTGGATTCTTGGTCAGGAATAGGCCCCCAGTGCGTTGTCCAGGCGAAATCTTGGGGCCGCGATCAGTGAGCGGCACGGCACTAGCCGCCGTTGGCATCCAGAACCGGCGGCTAGCGCCGTGCCGCTCACAATCCGCATTTTTCGCCTGGACAACGCACTAGTGATCTACATGTGGACAGAGAAACACACTGCCGGGGGAAATATTAAAGTTAATTTTTCGTAGAATAATTCGTTTATAGACGGGTGTAGATCTACGCTGTAGATGGGTTCTTGAAGTCGTTTTGGTCTCAGCATATCTTCAGCCTTCTCGCGGTGTTGCTTCTTTTGCCGGGGGTGGCGGCGGCCAGTAGCCGCGATTCGGGTAGCCGCGCTGGGGGACGGTGAAATCGGATCTATGGCTGTGCCCGATCAGGTGTCGCTCGCTTCAAACAGTTGATGATCGTAAAGATCGACGCGGTGGACCAGGTATTGACAAATGCAATACTCGGGTGTTCTATATTGATTTTATCGATCGATTACCTACTGGCCGGGATCGTCCCAGTGGGATGGGAGCACAGCGGTCTGGGCAAGGCTTGGGATGGACCATGGACTGGATCAACTATCATCACCTGATGTACTTCTGGGTGGTTGCACGCGAAGGCAGCATCGTGCGGGCGTGTGAAGAACTGCAACTGTCCCAGCCGACGATCAGCGGCCAGATCGCGAAGCTCGAAAGATCCTTGAAGACCAAGTTATTTCGGCGAATTGGTCGAGGGTTGGAACTGACGGACGAAGGACGCATGCTGTTCCGATACGCGGACGAGATTTTTACGATCGGTCGGGAAATGGTCGAGGCGATCAAAGGCCGGCCGATCGGTCGGCCGATGCAGTTCACCGTCGGGGTGGCTGACGTGCTGCCCAAGTTGGCCGTACATCGGCTGCTGGAACCGACCTGTCACTTGGAAGAGCCGATGGAGCTGGTTTGTCACGATGGCAGGCTGGACGCGCTGCTGGCGGATCTGGCACTGTTCAAACTGGATGTGGTGTTGTCCGATACGGCGGCGACCGGCCATGCTCGTGTTCGTGTCTTCAACCACCTGTTGGGTTCGTGCGAAGTGGCTATTTATGGCACCGCCCATTTGGCAGAAAAGTACGGCAACGATTTTCCCCGATCTTTGACCGGTGCCCCTTGGCTGTTGCCAACGGTGGGTACGTCGTTGCGCCGCGACTTGGAACGTTGGCTCGATCAATTGGATATCCGTCCCAAGTTGGTAGGTGAATTTGCCGACAGCGGGCTGATGAAGGCCTTCGGCCAGGCGGGCATGGGGGTGTTCCCGGTTCCCTTCGCCGTGGACGCGGAGCTGCGAAGGCAGTATCGGGTAGAGCGAATCGGTTTGGTCGAAGACGTCCGGTTCCAGTGCTTTGCGATCTCCGTCGAGCGGCGATTGAAGCACCCCGCTGTGGTTGCGATTTCGAAGGCTGCACGTGGCAGCTTGTTCCCGGCGGAACATCCGGAAACCGGAGACTCGGAAGATGCGCTCGAAGATTAGGTTTTCCCGAATCCGATCGTTGCAAGATCCACCACGTCGGGCAACCGGTGATTGATTCGGGCCAACCGATCAAGTAAGCTCAAAGATAATCCGTAGGGAGTGCGCTAAGCACCCGGCCAGATGTTTCTTGGTGAAATCGGGCGGAAGGGGGTCGGGAGTCGTTTTCGGAGAACCCGCTTTCCATGTGGTGAATCGATGCCCGAAAACGACTCCCGACCCCGTTGCGTCACCCATGCAAAGCTACCGGAAATGAAACGAAACGTCTGGCCGGGCGCTTGGATGATTCCCCGGGGGTTGGCTAAACGAAGTGCACGTTAGAAAGGAACCCAACATGCGAGTTCAACTTACACTGCTACTTATCGCCGCCTTGGGCGTTTCGTCGCGATTGTCGGCCGACCAGCATTGGAACGAATTCCGCGGCCCCCATGGCGACGGCCAAGCTCGAACCGATCGCTTCCCGTTGGAGTGGAGCGAATCGAAGAATATTCGTTGGAAGACGGCCATTCACGGCAAGGCGTGGTCATCGCCCGTCGTGTGGGACGATCAGATTTGGATGACCTCGGCCACCGAGGACGGCACGCGGTTGTACGCGATCTGTGTGGACGCGGACACCGGTCGGATCGTGCATGACATCACGGTTTTCGAAATCGAAGATCCGATGTTTTGTTTTCCGTTCAACAGCTATGCCAGCCCGACTCCCGTGGTTCATCAGGACCGATTGTGGGTTCACTACGGCAGCGCCGGCACGGCCTGCCTGGACACGACGACCGGCCAGATCCTTTGGACGCGACAGGATCTTCCCTGCGACCATCATCGCGGCCCCGGATCATCGCCCATCGTGTACGGCGACTTGGTCTTCATCCACTTCGACGGCTACGACGTACAATACGTCGTGGCGTTGGACAAGCATACGGGCGAGACGGTCTGGCGGCGCGACCGTAATATCGATTACGACACGCATGACGGGGATTTGATGAAGGCCTATTGCACGCCGACGGTGATAGAACACCAGGGCCGGCTGCAGTTGATCAGTCCTGCGGCGATGGCCACGATATCCTATGACCCCTTGACCGGCGACGAGTTGTGGAAGGTTTATCATGGCGGTTACAACACGGCTCCGCGGCCGCTGTACACCCATGGAATGGTCATCATCAACCCGCAGAACGGTTTGCGATTGCTGGCCGTACGGCCGGACGGCCACGGCGACGTCACCGACACGCATATTGTCTGGAGCTATGGGCGATCGACTTCCACGCGACCTTCGCAGTTGGTCGTCGACGACCACCTGTACATGGTCTCGGATACGGGGATCGTGACCTGCCTGGACGTCATGACGGGCGATTTGGTCTGGGTCGAGCGGATGGGCGGACGCCACACGGCGTCGCCGATCCATGCTGCGGGCAGGATTTACATGTTCGACGAGCAAGACACGACGCGAGTCATCCAGGCGACTCCCGAGGGGTTTCGCTTGTTGGCCGAGAATACGCTGGAAAACGGCTGCATGGCCTCACCTGCCGTTTTGGGGGATGCCTTGATCCTGCGCACCAAGACCCACCTCTATCGAATCCAGGAGACCGTTTCCGGCTCGAGCCCGACCGAGTGAAGGTTGGGGCGGGTGATCGCTGACCGTCCTGGTTCTTGCCGGTAGCTTGCTGGTACCACCGTGTTCGGATAAGATCGCCTGGAAACTGATCAGCCAAATCACCACGAACAACAGGCCGATAATGAGCGGCACCCAATCAATGGACATCGGACGTATCCCTCTCAGAGAGTCCACAACGATCCTCCCTGCCGGGAATGCAACCATCCGTGTCCGGTAAGATGAAATCGGCCGGCAAGTGGCTCGACTTCACAGGTTTCTTCCGGTCCCTTGCCACGCGAACCATCCGCAGAAACGTTACGAACCGTCGTGCTTTTCGAGCTTCTACGATTTTTCTAGCAGCGGTAGAATAGGGTCGGGGATTTCGGATCGTGGGTAGAGAAATCGCCCACCCAACTTTCGAGAGTGAGCTGCTTGATGAGCGATCGTCTGGCGATCTTGTTGATTCGTTTTCGCTGGTGGCTGCTGGCCATCGGCGTGCTTTTGGGCACGCTGGCCTTCGGACCGGCTCAACGGCTGGACTTCGACCGCTCCATTGAGAACATGTTCGCCGCCAACGACCCGCTGTTGCAACCCTACGCTCGATTGAAACGTACGTTCGGGGGCAACGAGGTCGTCATGGCCGTCTATGACGATCCGGACTTGCTGCATCCCGATCGACAGGGCATCCAGCGCTTGGCAAAGATCAGTGAAGCACTGCAGGAAACCGAAGGCGTTCGCGGTGTGCTCAGTCTGGCTCAATTGGACACATCGCTGGAGAAAATGTCAGCGGCTGCAAGTCTTTTCGGATTGGCGAGTATCCCCGAGCAGGGGATCGTCCAGCAGGACAATGATCTTTCTCAGCGGTTCTTGCGCCTCTTCCAAGGATACACGCACGGAGCCGATCAGCGTACGGTGGCCATCGTCTGCATGCTGGAACCCGAGGATGCCGTGCAGGTGCCACGCCGCGAGACAATCGACGCCTTACGGGAAAAGATCGAGTCGCTGGCCGATGGTCAGATTACCGGCGAACCGGTGATGCTGGTCGACGGCTTTCGTTACATCGAAGACGACGGATATCGGCTGGGCATCGGCTGTACCATCTTGCTGTCGTTGACCATTCTGATCTGCTTTCGCAGTTGGCGTTGGGTGCTGATCTCGATCAGCGTCGTGCAACTGGCCCTGTTGCTCACGCGCGGCGTGCTGGTGTCGTCTGGTTTGCGGTTGAGTATGGTCAGTTCGATGTTGACGGCGATCGTCACGGTCGTGGGGATCGCGACGGTCGTCCACGTGATTGTCCGGTTCCGCCAAGCGAGAAGCGATGGGCTGTCGCCGCACGATGCCTTTCGGCACATGGCCAGCATCTTAGCGGTACCCGTCTTCTGGGCTTTGATGACGGACACCGTCGGATTCGCTTCGCTGACGATCGCCGAAGTGACGCCGGTCCGTGATTTCGGCATCATGATGGCGATCGGATCCATGATGGTGCTGGTCAGTGTCGTGCTGCTGGTTCCGGCGTTGACCTTGGCTGGTCGGCATCCGGAGCACGCGCAAACGTGGAAAAGCGAACGGTTGCTGGCGGCTCGGTTGAACCAAATCCTGGGACTGGTGGAAAGACGACCGGCAACGATCGGGATTTTGGCCGTTGTGTTCTTCATCGTGACCGCCGCGGGCATCTCTCGATTGCAGATCGAGACGGACTTTACGCGGAATTTTCGTGCGGGCAGCCCCATCGTTCAAGCTTACGACACGGTGGAAACGAATCTGGGGGGCGCGGGAGTGTGGGATGTGATCCTGCCGGCCCCTGAGACCTTGAACTGGGATTATCTGGCGCGGGTGTTGCGCTTGGAGCGGCGATTGCGGGAAGAAGTCGTCGTCCAGGACAGCCAGGGACAATCGCAACCGGCGCTGAAGGTTTTGAGCCTGGCCGATGCCGTCGTCGCCGGAGCGCCCATGCTGCCAAGAACGCGCAATCCGGTCCGGCGCACCATTATCCTGAGCGGCGCCATCGCGGCGATGGTCACCCATATGCCCGTGGTCGGTGAAACGTTGCACGGCCGTGATCCTGAATTCGATCTCGAACAAACGGGCGATGACGCCAACTCCCCGGCCGGTCCTTGGTTTTTCCGGATCATGCTGCGAGCGGAAGAACGGCAATCGTCCGAACAGAAGCACGCCTTGATCGAACAAGTGACCGAGATCACCCGCGAGGAATTTCCGGAGGCCGAAGTCACGGGCTTCTTTGTCCTGTTGACCAACCTGATCAGCAGCATCCTCCGCGATCAATGGCTGACGTTCGCCTTGGCGTTGATGGGCATCGGGCTGACGATGGGCCTGGCCTTCCTGCGCCCTACGTATGTGCTGATCGGCTTGGTGCCCAACGCGCTGCCGATCTTGACCGTGACCGGTTTGATGGGCTGGCTGGGGCTTCCGATCAACATGGGGGCTGCGATGATCGCTGCGGTGTCGCTGGGATTGTCGGTGGACAGTTCCATCCATTATCTCAGTTCCTTCCAACGAGCGCGACGTGCGGGGCTGTCGGTGACCGAATCCTTGCACGAAGTCCAGCAGATGGTCGGGCGGGCCATGGTCTTTTCTACGCTGGCGTTGATCATCGGCTTCAGCGTGCTGATGACCAGCCAGTTTGTTCCCACGATCTATTTCGGAGCCTTGGTCACGCTGACCATGTTGGGAGGTTTGTTGGGTAATCTGATCGTTCTGCCCCTGCTGTTGCGCTTGGTGACTCGCGAGTCATTGCCGAGTGCATCGACAGCGGCGGTGGATGACGCAGCTTGTTCGAATGAACCCTCATGAATCGATTCGTCCACCAGCGTCACAAACAGCCCAGTGCCGGACCGGGGGCAGCGGACTTGATCCTGGCGTGCCCGCCGATGCACAGCCAGGTGAATCTGTCGCGGGTGGTTCGAGCCGCAGGGTGTTGCGGAGTCCAGAGGATGATCGTCACCGGCAAGCAGAAACTGGACGCCAAGATCGCTCGCGATGCGATCGACCAGATCCGGATCGAGAGTCACCGTTCGTTGGGGCCGGTGCTCGAACGTCTCAATAGTCAGGGATATGCCTTGGTCGGTCTGGAACAGACCACCGGTTCCCAATGCCTGTACGAATTCCGCTTCCCCCGCCGTAGCGTGCTCGTCATCGGTCACGAGCGGTTGGGGATCACCGACGATCTGCTTCAAATCTTGGATTACGTCGTGGAAATCCCCATCTACGGTCGCCCGTTGGCCCACAACGCAGCCACGGCCACCGCCATCGCTTTGTACGAATACTGCCGCCAACACGGGTCGGCAGCCACCGACGGCGCGGGCCATCCTGAACCGAATTGACGCGGGCTTCCGCCCCCTGTCACCCACTTTGCACCTCGGTCCGTAATCCGCAACGCTCTAGTGCGGATGATTCGCAACCCGAAGCGCGAGCGAGGAAATCCGGGCACATCACCTCGTTCACGCGTCGGTTTACGTATCTTCCGGGCTTGTAGACTCGGCAGCCGCCTTCGCGGGGCGGCCTATCAAGTGGCGATGGTGCCCGATCAGCGCACCGGCGGCGGCGTCGCAACCGGCAGCCGCGTTGTCTCCGCCACAATTGGCGGCCGCCAACACGGCAAAGTTTCGCTCGGGGGCCATCCAGACCACGGCTTTCCACGAGCGGTTCGATCCCGAATGCGTCAGCACTCGACCACCGGCCCAATCCCGCTCGGTCACCTGCCAGCCATGGGCGTAGCTGTGACCCGTGGGTGGTGTGTGCATCCTGGTGAACGTTTCGGCGGAAAGGAATTGCGGATCGGAGCGCGCACCTTGAAGGTGAAACGCCACGAATTTCGCCCAATCGGTCATGGTGCAATGCACGGTCCCGGCCGGGCCCAACGCGGGTATGTTGTCCGACTGGTTGGCGACCAGACGACCGTCCAGCAGCCGATGCCCCCACGGTTGGTCCACCGTTCCTGTCGTGCCGGGTGCGCCGAATCCGGCGGAATTCATGCCCAAGGGTTCGAAGACCTTTTTGCGCATCAAGCGTTCCCAGGACACTCTGCTGCTCTGCTCCGCCAACAGCCCGGCCAGCATGTAGCCGACGTTCGAGTACAAATAGGTTGTCCCGGGCGTCGCCTCGGGCTGCGATCCGCAGATTCGCAATAGCAGACGCTGACGCTGCACCGTCGTCGAAGGATCCGCACCAAGCTCGGACCACGGGCCGTCTCGTGGTACTCCTGCCGTGTGCGTCAAAAGCTGCTCGACCGTCACTTTTCTGAAGTCGCCGTGCAGTGAAGCGTGCAGTTCCGGGAACAGGTCACCGATGGTCGAGTCCCAAGTCAGGCGATTCGATTCGACCAGCCGGGCGATCATGGTGGCCGTCATGGCCTTGGTGCACGATCCCAAATGGATCTTGTCGTGGATCGTCAGGGGTTGCGGTGAGTCGATCCTGCGCCGGCCGACCGCCCCGATGGCCAGCAATTGCCGATCGTGAACGATCGCTCCCATCAAGCCAGGTAGCTGGTGCCGATCACGCAGCCGTTCCAGCGTAGCGACCAACTCGTCATCCGGCATCAGTTCGGCCGGGACGTCGAGTATCGACCACGTTTCTGTTGAAGCCACCGAGTTCGTGGGCGGTAATTCTTGCTGGACCTGAGCCTCTGAAACCATCATCGGCAAAGCCATCCACAGCCCAACGCACATGACGTAACGCCGCCAAGTTTGTCGCAGTCCACTCGTGGCCCGATTCCAAGAACGAGCGGGAGCTGTCACCATTGCGCGAACGATCGTTCGAACCATCCGATTCCCTTATGCGGCGTCCCACCCAGACCTGTGGAACGCCGCGAGCTTGGGAAATCACATCGTAGCAAACAACCGATCGGCGGCAGAAGCTTGCCGAGCGTCATCCAGTTCCGAGGCGATGTCATCCAAAGCGTCTTCCAGATCCCACCAGTCCGAATCGATATCGTCGTACACCGATTCCCGATCGTCGTCCGCAACGCCCGCATCCTCGGAAGCCATCCGGTAAGCATCCTCCAGAAGATCCTCCGACGGCCCATCGTCAACGAACAACGGCCCATTGCCACCTGACAACTGCCCACTGCCCACTGACCACTGACCACCATCAACTGGCAACTGCCCACTGACCACTGACAATGGACCACTGACCACGGCCAACTGCCCCTCCGCTTCCCCTTCGCCACCGGGGCTGCTTTGGGACGCCATCCGGTTCAGCTCGTTGATCACCAACAGCACGTCGTTCGGGATCACATTGCCATCGCCGCCAACATCCAGGAACGGCAGACCAATCGCGTCAGCAGGAATCGCCGGAGCGTGGCCCTGGTTGATGTAGTTGATCAGTATCAACGCATCCATGGGCGTCAAGTGACCGTCGCCGTTGACGTCGAACGGGTTCGCCGGATTCTGGAACAACGCCCACTCACCACGTTCTGTGGTCACGTGAACGGTACCCGAGAAGGCCGGCGAGATGGCCGTGGCGGCGATGGTGTAACTGAAGCTGTCCTCGCCGACGTATCCCGTCAACGGCGTATAGACCACATAGTTGCCTTGCACCGACAGCGTACCGAATTGGGGCGTACCGAACTGATCGAAGACTGGCAGCAACGAATCGTCGCCTCCCGCTTCCGGTTCCGGAACGTCATTGACGGTCGAAGGCGTCATTCCCACCGTCACCGGCACGTTGTGCGACGTGGAATGCGAGGTGCTGAGCACCGTCACGTTCAACGTTCCTTCGGCCTGAGCCGGCGGAACCCCGTCGTCGGTCACCGTGTAGGTAAAATGATCGAGTCCCGAGAAGCCCAGCGGCGGCGTGTACGTGATCAACCCCGTACCCGCGTTGAACGTTACCGTACCACCCTTGCTGCTGACCGGGTTCACGCCGATCACCGTCAGTGTCTGATCCGATTCGTCGTCGACGGTGCCTTCCGGAGCCTCGGGACCGGGAAGGGCGTTGCCCAGCAGCGCCGAGCCCATGACCATCATCGGCTGGTCCTGGTTGGTGGTTCCTCGGTTCTCTACCAGCACCGGCGGGTTGTTCACCGCGTTGACCGTGATCGTGACCGTGGCAACGTTCGATTCCAATTGGCCGTCGCTGGCCCTGTAGGTGAACCAGTCGGGGCCGTTGTAGTAATCCAACGGCGTGTACACAAACGAACCATTCGCGTTCAGCGTCAACGAGCCGAAACTGGGGCCGTCCACCAGATGAGCCGTCAGCGTATCGCCGTCGGGATCGAAATCGTTGGCCAACACGCCCGGCGATTGGACGATCAGGACATCGCTTTCCTGCGTCACGTAATTATCAGGATGGGCCACAGGCGGTTCGTTTTCGAGCTTTGGTTCACGGACCGTAACGGTAAAGGTGTCAGACACACTCGCCTGGGCGAGATCTGTGGCGGTCACAGTGACTGTGGTCTGACCGCTCTGGTCTTCGAGATACGTTAAAATCAGGGTTTGATCAACAATCTCGACCGTCACCAGGTCGGTATTGTCGCTGACGGCAGAGTATGTCAGTACGTCATCGTTGGTCTCGATATCCACGTCGTCGAAGACCACGGACAGATCAATCAGCGTTGGCTCGGCGTTTTCGTTCACCACGACATCGCCGATCGGAAACGCGACGAACGGCGGATCGTTCACGGGATGGACGGTAACCGCAAACGTATCGGAGACGCTCAATCCACCCAGATCCGTAGCCGTCACGATGATGGTCGTTTCCCCGTTCTGATGCTGCAAGTAGGTCAAGATCAGGTCTTCGCCCTCGATTTGGACCGTTACCAGGCTGGGATCGCCGCTGACGGCAGTCAGGGTAAGGACATCATCGTTGGTCGCGATATCCGGGTCGTCGAACACCCCGCTCAGATCGATCACCGTCGGGTCCGATCCCTCGTCGACCACAACGTCTTCGAGCGGGTTGTCCACAAACGGCGGATCGTTCACCGGGTTGACGGTGACCGTAAACGTATCGGAGACGCTCAACCCGCCCTGATCGGTGGCCGTCACGGTTACCGTCGTCTGCCCGTTCTGGTACTGCAAGTAGGTCAAGATCAGGTCTTCGCCCTCGATTTGGACCGTTACCAGGCTGGGATCGCCGCTGACGGCAGTCAGGGTAAGGACATCTTCGTTGGTTGCGATGTCCGGGTCGTCGAACACCCCGCTCAGATCAATCGCCGTCGGCTCCGAACCCTCATCGACCTGGATATCTCCCAGTGGGTTGTCCACAAACGGCGGATCGTTCACCGGGTTGACCGTAACCGTGAACGTATCGGAGACGCTTTCGCCGGCCAGATCCGTGGCCGTCACGGTGATGGTCGTTTGCCCGTTCTGGTACTGCAGGTAGGTCAAGATCAGGTCTTCACCATCGATCTGGACCGTTACCAAACTGGGATCGCCGCTGACGGCAGTCAGCGTCAGGATATCATCGTTGGTTGCGATATCCGGATCGTCGAACACCCCGCTCAGATCAATCACCGTCGGCTCCGATCCCTCATCGACCTGAATATCTCCCAGCGGGTTGTCCACAAACGGCGGATCGTTCACCGGGTTGACGGTGACCGTGAACGTATCGGAGACGCTTTCGCCGGCCAGATCCGTGGCCGTCACGGTGATGGTCGTTTGCCCGTTCTGATACTGCAGGTAGGTCAGCGTAAGGCTTTCTCCGTCAATCGCCACCGTCACCAAGCTGGGATCGCCGCTGACAGCGGTAAGTGTGAGGACGTCATCATTGGTTGCGATATCGGGGTCGTCGAACACGCCGCTCAGATCAATGATCGTCGGTGTCGCTCCCTCGTCCACTTCCACATCCTCCAGCGGCTGGACGATAAACGGCGGTCGGTTTCCGGGCAGTACCGTGACATTGAACGTATCCGACACACTGGCGCCAGCCAGATCGGTTGCAGTCACCGTGACGGTAGTCTGCCCGCTCTGGTCCGGCTGATAGGTCAGAATCAAGGTCTGATCGGTAATCTGTACGGTCACCAGATCGGGATTGCCGCTGATGGCAGAGAGAGTCAACACGTCGCCATTGGTCACGATGTCCACGTCGTCGAACACACCGCTCAGATCGATTTCGGTAGGCTCGGCATTCTCGTCGACTTCCACATCTTCCAGCGGTTGGACAACGAACGGCGGGTCATTCACCGCTACGACCGTGATCGTCACCGTCACCGTGTGGCTCAAGCTGGCAGCATCGGGTCGATAGTCCGTATTGCCGTGATCTTCGACCTTCGCGACCAACCGCAAGCTGCCGTTGAAGTTTGCAGCCGGCAGGAAATGCACGCCGCTGGTGGCCGCGAACGTATTGGTGATGGCGACCGGCGATCCGCTGATCGTCAAAGCGGCGGTCCCGTTGTCGATAATCCGGCCGTTGACATCGTGCTCGATCCCGCCCGCAACGTCCTCCGACACCACCAGCGTGCCGGCCGTCGTCAGCGGCTGGCCCTGAGCGTCCGTCAACCGCAACGTCACGGTCACCGCCGCCAGAGGATCGGCCGGGTTCTCGTCCGCATCCACATCCGTGACGACGATCGGAATAAACGCATCCGTAGCACCTTCCAGCAAACTCTTCTGCGTCGTCGATTGAATCCGAGGCGGATCGTTCACGGGCAGAATCGAAAGCGTCACTGAATCACTGACCACCAGCGGACCACCGAGCCCGACGTTCCCACGGTCGTTGACCGTAACAACCAGAACTTCGTTCGGAGTACCCTTCGGTGCCAGGCGGAAATCGTTGTAGTCTTGCTTGCCGAGGTAGATCACGCCCGATGGATGAGCCAAGGTCTGGTTGATCCGCGTGGGCGTTCCGATCAAAACCACCGTACTCTTGTGATTGTTCTCAACTGACGTCACGCCGCCCGGTACATCCGTTCTGACGGACAGATTACCCTGAGTCACTTGCAGCGTGACCTCGACCGTCACCTCCTCTGTCAACGCGCCGGTCGTCGGATGCGGCAATCGGTCCGGGTCGCCAACGCGAATGCCCGGCAATGCCAGGTTGGTATCCTCCAGACCTACCATCCAGCCGGATTCATCGACGGGCAGGTCGCTCAGATCGACCCACGGTGGGCTGTTGACAGCCACGACGGTGATAGGCAGCGTCGCCGACACCACCTGCTCGCCACCGGTTCCAGTAAATCCCTGATCGCTGACTACGATCACCAGATGATCCATGCCGTAGTAGTTGGGCAGGCTCTCGTACACCAAGCCGTCCAAGGCAGCATTGATGTCGTCGGGAATGCCAAACATGGTGATCTGTTCGAAGCCGATTCCTACCACTTCCTCTTCATCGATCACCCCGTTGTTGTTCGCGTCGTTGCTGATACCATCGCCGTTGATGTCCAGCGGGAAAGTCAAACCCGAAACGTCGTTCAAAGTCAACGTTCCGTGGCTGACCGAGATCGTCACCATCAACTCACCGTCCGGATGCTCCAGGACGTCCGGATCGTCCACCAGGATCGCATTGGGAGGAACGTTCGCCGCCGAGAAGACCAGCGGGGCACTCTCGTTGACGGTTTGAGCAGGCGGCAAGCTGACCGTCGGCGGATCGTTGATTCCACCCACGTAGATCAACAACACCCGCTCGGCTTCCAGCCGCGTATCGATGGTCGGATCCAAATTCCCCGGCGGGGTGTCCTTGTCCGTGTTGCCCAGATCGTTGACGTGAACCGTCACCGACGCGTAACCTTGATGCTCGCTGTTGAAATGCTGGTCCGGGAAGAAAATCAACGTCGCCAAAACATCGTTCAGATCGTCGATCGTTCCCAGCAGTTGCACTTCCTGCAAAGTACCCGGCACAACCGGTTCATTCACGTCCAATGGCGGGTTGTAGGCTGGTGTGGACGAAACCACGTCGACTCCAGAAGTCGATTCCAGCAGTATTCCGCCATGCGTGGCGGTCAGCGTCACCAGCAGCAGAATATCCGTCGGGTCGTGAATGTCATCCACGTCATCTACCCGGATTCCATTGCCATTGGCGTCGCGCAACAGCACACCCGTCGTGCTGTCCTCGACCACAAAGGCTGCCACCGAACTGCCGCTCGGTAACGCAAAGAAGATCTCCGGTGCATCGTTGATCGGTTCGATGGTCAGCGAGATCGTCCGGACATCGGTCAGCGCCCAAGCAAGATCCGGATCTGCGGCGTTCAGCGCCGTGCGGTAGTCACTGTTCCCCAAGTCGTTGACCTCGATCACCAGCAGTTCCGGCAGCGTTCCGGTATTGAAGTCCTGGTTGCCGTAATACGTGAGCGTCGTCAGGGCAGCGTTCAAATTGGCGATCGTGCCGCGCACGGTAAGACTCTGATGCGCGTCCACCTGGGCGTCATTGGCTCCCGCCGGGATCTGCTCGATCACTTCCAGATCGGTCAAGTCCATGACCAATCCGCCGTGCTGAACCGAAACCGTCACCTGCAAAAGGATGTCGACGGGCTCATAGGCATCATCAGGATCATGTACCTCGATACCCATGCCGCCCGCTCCAACCAGCAACAAACCGCTCAAGTCATCCTCGTCCACAACGGTTGCCAGTTGTGCCGGAACCACGATCTCAGGCGCCGTATTCACCGGCAGCACCGTGATGGCCACTGTCGCCTGGTCGGTCAACGCCTGGCCCGGCGTTCCCGTATTGCCCAGGTCGTCGATGGTCAGCCTTAGCAGTTCGGGCGTTACCACCCCGCTGGGATGGCCCGAGTTGTATTGGGGATTCACGGTATATTGCAGATTTGCCAAGCCCGCGTTCAGATCGTCCAGCGTTCCTTCAAAGACGAGCTGGCTGAAGCTGCCCTGTAGCACCTCCTGCCACGTTATTTGATCGCCGTCATCGTCGAAGAACGTCAAGCGGGACATCGTGGCCGCAGTCATTGCCAGCGTCCCATGATCCACTTCGATCGTGACCCTTCCGATCCACTCAGGGTCGTAGATCACCGTATCCGGCCCGATGACAAGATCGCTGCGCGCGTCGACGTCGAATACCGTAAATGGTAACAGCAAGGGCGCAGCGTTTTCGCTGATCGTAACGTCTTCGGGACGCTCGACAACCTGCGGCGCGTCCTGCACAGGCTGGACGATGATGTCGACAGTCGCCATCCCCGACAATGCCGTTGGAACGTTCGGATCCGTATTTCCGGGCGGGGTCAGCAGGTCCGTGTTGCCCAGGTCGTTGATCTCGACAGTCAACACGTCCGGCGTCAGTTCATAATCGGGAACCACACCCACCGCGTTCGGATTCCCCGAATTCCAATCCAGATTCGACGTGTATGTGACCGCCGCGAGTGCCGCGTTCAACGCCGAGAGCGAACCCTGGAAGGTCACCGTCGCGTCGTTCACACCGTCGCCCACGAAGAACTCCAGATCCCCGATCACGTCCGGCGGCAACGTCAGCGTCCCGTTCTCCACCGAAAGCGTCACCTGACCTCGCCACAGCGGATCGTCGGCCGCGTCCGGGTCGTCCACAAAGATCGCCGCCAACACCGTCGGCGTGTCTTCGTCCAGCACCGTCCCCACCACGTTGCTCACGTCCACCGTCGGCGGATCGTTTACCGGACCTACCGTCACCAAGACCGTCGCCACCGCCGGCTCC
>SKKK01000199.1 GCA_007121535.1 Planctomycetaceae bacterium
ACATCTGTGCATCCTTGCCGGACTTGACGTGCCAAAAGTGGACGGTGGAATCCTGCTCGCCGGTCGCGATGTACTTGGCCGTCGGACTCCAGGCCAAAACCAAACTGGAACCTTTCCACTCATACTTGCGCGGTCGGGCTTGCCGTCCGGGAACATGCAGCGTCAACCCGTAGAAGACGGCCGCCGCGATCCGCGAAGAGGCGCGGACGCAAGTCCGGAACCCGAGGTTCATCGCCCGTATGCAGCGCGAAGGAGCGTCGGCTGCCGAATGAGCAGCGTTTGGGTTGTCAGTGGCCAAGTGAACCGCACGCCGGTATCCAGGAAGGCCCAATGGGACGAGGCTGGGGCGTGAGATCATCTTTGGCGGGCAGCGGATCGTAGCGGGTCAGTTCGGTCGTACCGCAGCCAGTCTGATCGTCGCTGACACTGTTGCGTACGATAACTCTGGCTGGACGCGGTCGCGATGCCAAAACGCGTCATGGAGTCCAGGGTATTTCAGGCAGCGTTGCTGATCCCATGACTGACGGACCCGCGTCCACATGGAATGAAGTGGCGTGGCGGTAAGGCTTTAGGCTCCCATTCGGGTGAAGAACGCTTCGTGGGGGTTGTGAGCGTCCAATGCGTTTTTCGAGGGCTGTTCGGCCAACGAGGTTAACAGGTTTTCGAGGGGTTCCCAGTCGTCGAACTGCTGATGACGACGCTCTTCGGCGGCGGCGTCCGGCTCATCGCTTTTGGAGTACAGGGTGACAGGAGACTCTTGCGGCAAGACCAGACCCGGTTGGGTTTCACGTCCCGTTCTGGTCCCCCAGGAGAAACTGTTCAAAGGTTCTGTCGGCAAGGCCGCGTGCGCTTCGTCCACCGCCCTGGGTATTTGCCACGGCAGCGATGGAACGTTTCGCGAATCATCGGGTTCCGCCGACACTGGCACGCCGACCGCCGTCAACTCCCAAGATGCCGCCTGGCTTATCGCTTCGCCTTCGCCCTCCGCTTCGCCTTCACCCTGTCCGCCCAGACCCGCGAGCCAGGCGTTCGGGAAACTGGGCGGGAAGACCAACGTCTGGGCACCGGACTGCACGCTTTCGCGGGTCTTGCCGAAGTTGGGCGCGAAGAATGCCAGATCGCCGAAATCGACTCGTCCCGAACGGTCGAAGTCCGCCCACCAGACATACGGCGATTCAGGATTGCCGCTGACCGTGCGGCCGAAGGCGGCGGCAAAGAACGAGAAGTCTCCGAAGTCGATCTGGTTGTTGTCGTCGATGTCATACATCACCGCCCATAACTGGGTGTCCGGTGATTCGCCCAACTCGGCCAGAGCGGTAGGCCCATCCGCGAGACGGCCATAGCCATCGGCCAGTACCATCTGCATATCATACGGGCCGATGTTCCGTTCCGATGCATCCACCGGCACCTGGTCGTCACCGGTCGAGGCGAAACGGACGCGGGCCAACAGCACGTAGGCATCGTCGCCCGCGCTGCTCAGATCCGTCCGGCCGCCGATCCCGCTGACCAGTCCCCGGGTGTCGTCGATCTCTCCCGACGGGGCTACGTTGAATGCCGGACCGTGAACGATCTCCATCGCCGTTACATAGTCCGAGTTGTAGTGCAGATCTACAAGCGATTCGGCTACCCCGATCGTCGTCAACTCAGGCGTGCTGACCCAGATCTCGACCCAGAACGATTGCCACTCATGCACCCAATCGACACTGTCGGGCAGACTGGTCACCTGACCGAAGTTGTCCGTCGCGCTCGGCTCGTGGACAACCGCCATATCGATCCGAGTCCCGGCGATCTGGTCCAGGATTACCGACTGACCGAAATCGACCAGATCCCAAGGCACCTCTCCCGCCCCGTAGCGGCTGAATTCCAGGCTTCCGGCACTCAAATCGAACGTCGCCTGTGCCAGTTCCGCTGCGGTGAACTGGACGTAACCCAGCCGAGCCCACTGGGGCGAGACTCCTTGTCCCCCCGCGATGATGCCTCCGCCCAAATCTTGCACGACGCCAGCCGTATCGATCGCACCGCCCGGCACTAGGTCGAAGTCCAGGTTGAAGACGCTCACGGCATCGGCCGCGCCGCTGGTGTAGTTCAGATCCACGTAACCGCCGGTGATTCCGACGCCCGGCGGCACCCGGTCCTGCACCCAAACCTCGACATAGTACGTACTGCCCGACGAAACCGTCTGGATGCCGGTCGGTAAAACGTTCGAACCGGCCGCTGAAGGCGATCCGACGACCACCAATTGCAGCCCCAGCCACGGATCGTCGTCCAGCACGTCCAGCGCGGCACTGCCGCTTACAAATCCGTCCGCCGTCGCCATGATCGTGACCGTTTGTGTCCCGTCCACGACCGCGTCGTCGACGGCCCAAATCGGGAACATCGCCGTCGCTTGCCCGGCCGGGATTGTGACTTCGTCCGGCACCCGCGCTTCCCTCACGTCGCTGCTCGACAAGCTGACCACCAAGGGACTCGAAAGATCTGCCAAATTCCGATGAACGGTTCCCAACGCTGCCGGATCACCGGACAACACGATCTGGTCCACCGCAAAGTAGGCCGGCGTGTTCATGCCCCACGCGCCCACATCCGACGACGACAGGGAGAACTCCAATTTCATCGCTCCCGATAAACTCGATAGATCGACCTGCTGCCAGCTATCTACGATGTAATTCTCTGCCGGGTCTTCGAAACGAAAGTCGGCCAGATAGAAATCCACCGTACCTACCGACTCACCGTCTTCAGCGAATCCTTCGATCGTCAATAGAAACCAATCCGGGTCGGTCCCGTCCGAACCGCCAAACTTCTTGGCGAAAGCGTCGCCGTCCCGCATCGACAACGCCGCGTACGTGGTGTTGGTCACCTGCAACGACTCGAACGCCAAGCCAGCCGTGGCTTCCGTCAGCGTCACCGTGGGCAACAACCCGTACGCCGGGGCGAAACCCACGGCGTAGGTCCGCGAACTCAAGTCGCCCTGACCTGCGATCGCGCTGAACTGGTTCCCGTAACCGGGCGTGGTCGTGTCTGTGACATTCGAGTAGGACCAACCCGACCAAGCACCCCACGTAGCGTCGTACGCATTGTTGAACGCCAAACCATCCGACTGGAAGCCGCCCGTACCATCCGATCCGTTCCAAAACGACTCTTCGGCCAGCCTCACACCCACGTCCTCCAGACGGGCCGTCGGCGGTGCATCCGCTTCCGACACTTGACTTGGATCTACCGTCAAAGACAGCGTGGGTACATCATCGTCCGTCACCTCCAGCGTAGCATTGCCCGGCGCATAACCGGCCGCTGATGCCGTGATGGTCACGATGTGATTGCCGTCGACGATGTCGTTATCCACCGCGTCCATCGGGAATTCGATGGATGACTGGCCTGCCGGGATGGTAACGGATGCCGGAACGATGAGTTTGTCGGTGTTGCTGCTGACCAGGTCGACCACCAAAGGACTGCTCAGATCAGCATCACTGCGGCTGACCGTCCCCATCACCGCTGCTGGCCCTGCCCCCTCCGAGATCTGGGTTACGGGGATATGAATCGTTAAAGTCTCTTGGGACAGAACAAGGTTATCTATCGCAAAGTACGCGGGAGTATTCATGCCCCACGTACCCACGTCCGACGAAGTGACGACGAACTCCAAAGTCGTGGCGGATGCAAGACTGGAAAGGTCAACCTCCGTCCACTGATCGATGATGTAGTCCAATTCGTTGTTCTCGAAGCGGTAATCCGCCAGATAGAACTCAATGGTCCCCATGGAATCGCCGTCGGCGTCTTTCCCTTCGATAGTCAGCAGAAACCAGTCCGGATCGTCGCCGCTCGTCCCGCCGAACTTCTTGGCAAAGCTGTCTCCGTTGAGCATCGACAGTGCCGCGTAGGTCGTGTTGGTGACCATCACGGACCGGAAGAGCATGTCTTGGGTCTCCGCCGTACGCTCGATGGTCGGCGGTGGATAGAGGTCAAAAACGTCGCGGTAGGCGACGGCGTAGGTCCGCGAACCGGCGGCGCCTGGGCCCGTGTAGGCACTGAACTGATTTTCGTATCCCGGCGTGGTTGTGTCGGTGGTATTCGAGTACGCCCAACCGGTCCAGCTTCCATAATCGTTCGAGTAGATATTATTGAACCGGAGCCCGCCGCTTTCAAACGCCCCAACGACGACTACGTCTTCGTCGCTTCCCGGCTGGGTGACTCCGTTTGGATCCGGGCCGTTCCAATAGCCCTCGTTGGGCAACGCCGGCAAGCTTGCCCCCACGTCCTCGAAGTCCACGATGTGTCCGTCTTGCCGATAATTCAGCACGCCGATCGCATCCAAGTCGAATCCGCTCGAATCGAACGGGGTGGGATAAGGGTCGTTGACGATATTGCCGAGGGAATCCAGGCTGGGGCTCCACGAAGGATTATCGGGCGCCGCCGTGACGCGACCGACTACGTCAATAATGCGAACATGGGTGACATGATTGACGTCCAACAGCGGGGACACATCGGCCAACTCCTGCAGATCGAATGGCGTACCGTATCCCTGGCGGTACTTGCCCGCGAAGTTGAAAAGGTTGGTGGGATCCAGCGCTTCGAAGCCGCCGACTTGAGGACTCGGGGGCGTGAGCGAGACAGCGTCGAACCGGAAGAAATGGGACCCGTCGGAACTGACTTCGACGAAAGCGAGTTCGAGGAACGTGTCATTGAAACCGTTCTCGAATACGGCAAAATCGGGGCCCGGTCCGTTCGCAATCGGCCCGTCGAATGTCAGCGTGATTCGCCCTCCGTCTCCCAGACTCACGACGTCAAAGGAATTACCTGCGGCTTTTCCCAACACGTTTTCGGCAGCGCCAAAGCTTGCCGCCGGTCCGTCCGGGTCATTGATGTCCTGGGGGCCGCGGACAAGATCTTCCCACCCGGTGGCCCATCCCACGAACGCCGGGTCGTCCATGTGGATGGCCGTCGAACCAGGCTGGCCAGCCGCCGGTGCGTAGGGACCGGTCAACAGCCTGCGGTCTTCCAGCAGCTCGGCTCGCAGGCACCTCGTCCGGCGCATCCGCTTTCGTTGCTTGCCGGGGCTGGCAGCCATCCACGCCGGGCGAGAACACCACTGGGCGAATTCCATCCACGCGGTCTGAATCTGTCGCTTCATCATCGTCCCTCCAAGTATCTCGAAGTTTCAAGAAATCGTTCAGAAATCGCCCACCACTTCGCCACCTGCTCGCGTGCAGATGGCAGCCAAAGTCTTCAAATCCATCGTTTCACTCAGAAACCGGACCGAACCATCAGCAAACAGTCCGTTGGCGCCGCCCGGGTGCAAGCTGCGAATATCGTTCTCAAAGCGAGGCGCGCGGTTGATCGGGTACGCTTGATCGAATACGTTCCGCGCGTTGATCCACTGGCCATCGGGGAAGGCGGAGTCCTCGGACACGGCCAAAGTCGTGCTGCTGCCATCCACGATGTCGCGCAACGCGATGGCCCGATCGTAAATCATCACGCCTTTCGGTGGTTCGTTGGGGCTGGTGATCCGTTCTCCGTAGATCCCACCGTAGTCCGTGGCGCCGCGGCCCCGATGCAACGGAGAGGTTCGGGGCGTGCTGGGACAGAGATAGACGCTCAGCACGGTCGCGGCCACCTGTGCGTTGTCGGGGTGATCGAACGGCTTTCCGAAATCGATTTGATCGGCTACGCTCTGCTGCTCCAAATAGGGCAACAGAAAGGCCGACCACGCGAACTGTCGACCGTTTCGCCAAAGCGGCCGCGGCTCCAGGCCACCCGGAGGAAAGCAATTGTAAACCGCGTGATAGCTGTGCAACGCGATTCCGATCTGACGCAGGTTGTTCGAGCACTGAACGCGGCGTGCCGTTTCCCTCGCCGCCTGAATCGCGGGCAACAGCAGAGCCAAGAGCACGCCTGTCACGGCGATAACGACAAGCAGTTCGACCAGCGAGAACGCGCAACGGCAACGCCTCTGGAGGCTGACGCCCTGTTTCTTATCCATTTGAGCCTACCGGAGCGCGCAGCTCACACCGTGCGCAGCAACGCGCACCTCGCCAGAGGTTGCGACGCACCGCGAACCGAAATGACCATGCAAAGCGGCTTGTATTGTGACCGTTGTCCCTCGCAAACAGCCACCAATCCAGCGCTGGTAGGTCTTCTGGCTTTCGAACTCGAGTTGCCCCGCCTTCTCATCGACCCGTTCGAAAAACGTCGACAATGGCAAATAGACTGGGCAAACCGTCAAGGCTCGATCACAGCGGCGAGGACCGCCCCGGTATCACACCGGTGTTCCCTGTTCGTCGGCGCTTGCAGCACAAGCAGCCGACCACCAACGCAACCGCCGCTGAATGTACGCCTGAGTCTGGTGGCTGTCAAGCACCTTTTGCCGTCTTTCGCGATCTTTTTTTGAAGGCCCGATTGTCATCCCGTTGTGAGTCGCTGTGGAATACGAAGCGGGTTTCCCGCTCGCGTTAGGATCGGCAAGAGAATTGCTGTCGCGTGTTGCGGCAAGGGGGCGGGAGTCGTTCTCGATCAAGCACGCCACGCGATGTCCATGGGGAGCAAGGCGGTCGGTCGCTCTTGTTGAAGGTCGGCGCGCGAAGCTCTTCTCAACTCTCCGTGGGGCCAAAAAACGCGAAAAACAGAAAAAAATACCAAAGTCCTCGTGGCGGTACTTGACGAGCCTGCGTTTAATTGTGAAAATCAGCTAATGATAATGAATCTCAGTTGCAGGTTTGTCTGCAGGGCACTGATAGGGAGGCAGGATGATGGATGAGATTGCTGGAATCAAGCCGGCCAGATTGGGGGCGGTAAATCCATTGTCGGGGGGCGGCGAGGTCATTGGCCGTCCACCAGTCGTTGACAGTGAGGATCTTCTTCAGGGGGGACGCGAATTGCAGATCGTTCATCAGGGCCAAGTGTATCGTCTTCGTTTGACACAAAACAACAAGCTTATCCTGCAAAAGTGAACTGGCCGCTGAGGCCAGTTCTATCAAGAATTCGAGAAAAATGGGGAATCCGGTCCCAGGTGCTTGACGGGATCTCGGGAAATCGATAAGATCGCGATTGTTATGCATCTGCATCTTAAGTGCATTCTTTTGGTGACCGCAGTTTTCAGCGAATAGGGGTCGGTTTGTGGCGAGTGGAAAATATCGGCTGATCGCATGGCTGCTGGCCTGGACCCACCTAACGCTGTCGTCGGCGGGTGAAGGGCTGCACAACCTACCCGGCATGGGGCACGCATTGCAGTGCGGAAGAGTGTCGGTGTGGATTGGAAGCGAATCGTCCAGCGGCCGCGCGTCGTCTGCGTTATCTGTCCGTTGCTCGGCTTGCCCTTGTTCGCGACCGCACGGGTTTCCCGAGAACCAGAAGCCGTCCGCTGAGCAGATCTCGAACGCTCCGATTCAACCGGACGGCTGTTGTCCGATTTGCAGCTTTCTGGCGATGGGTAAATGGTTTGCTGCGACGCAGGAACAGGTCTGGTGGGACTGTCCGGTCGCCATCGCGACGACGCGGCGGATGGAACGGCCGGATACGAAAGCTCACTGGGGCGTGCTGGCCCGCGGGCCGCCGCAGCAATCGGCATGAATCGTCAGAGCTGACATCAAGTGCATGGCTTGTGGGGGGCGATTCACGTCCCCCAGTCTGCAATGGCCCCATCGTTCCGAGCGGAATGAATTTCGTTCTGTGGTAACGCGCGTCGAACGTACGCAATGGCTTTGTCTTGCACTATGAACTCATGGACATTTCACGGATTATGAATATGAAAAATCTTTCCCGAATCTATCATGCGGAACTACGTTTCCGCCGCTGCCGAGTGGGCATTGCTTCGCGCAACGTCCGGGCTCGCCGTGCGTTCACGCTGGTTGAGTTGCTGGTGGTGATCGCGATCATCGGCGTGCTGGTAGCTCTGTTGCTGCCGGCCGTCCAAGCGGCTCGGGAAGCCGCCCGGCGCACTCAATGCGCCAACAATTTGAAGCAGTTGGCGCTGGCGGCTCACAATCACCACGACACGTTCCTCCGGTTTCCGACACCTGGAGACACCTGGAACGGCTATTCGGCTCAAGCTCAATTGCTGCCGTTCGTCGAGCAGGCGAACTTGCAGGATCTTATCGATTTCGATCAACCGTTAATGTTTGGACCTCCTAACGTGCCTACGGTCAATCCGGCACTTGCGCACGTGATCGACATGGTCGTCGCGGTGCTGATATGTCCGAGCGACGCAGGGGAGGTGTTCTACACGGACCATGCGGGAGTACGTTGGGCTGGGGCGAACTATATGGGTAATTCAGGGTCGGGGACCGAACTTCGCTATTGCTCGACGGGAAACCGGTCTGACGGTCTATTTTGGCGTGGCTCGATCATGCGATTCCGGGATATCACGGACGGGACCAGCCATACAGTGCTTCTTGCAGAAACCTTGTTTGGGCGTCGTGGCGAAGACACCGTCGAACTTGTGGACGCTCGACGGCAGATGAAACGCCCTAGCGCTGGCGGTCCTTGCACGGTGCCCGCTGAAGCGATGGCTCCGCTCGTTGCCACTCGATACGAGGGCGGGCGTGCTGGGCAGTGGTTGCGAAACCAAACTTACAATTCGGGAATCAATGCCTTCTTCCCCCCGAATTCGCCGTTGCCCGACGTGGCTCACCACGGCGAGGCGCTTTCGGGTGCCCGCAGCCTTCATCCAGGCGGTGTTCAGATCGCCTTGGCGGATGGCAGCGTGCGTTTCGTCGCGGAAACGATCGAACTGAACACTTGGAGGAATCTACATGCCCGCAACGACGGCCAAGTCATCGGTGACTACTGAGCTGATAGCGGCGATCTTCCTGCTGGCATTGATCGCAGCAGGGTGTTCTTCGCCGTCGAGTGCCCCGGTCGCACTGTCCGATCTGTCGGTCCCCGAAGAATTGCAATGGGATGGGCGGACATGGCTGCGCGAATCCTTGTCCTCGCAGGATCAGCAGTTGCTGGAACGGTATTTCCAACAGCATCCCCAAGTGGCGGACAATCCGCTTTTGCAAGGGAAGCAAACGTTGTACGTCGACGACCGTGGCCATCGACGGTTTTGCTGGGTCTACCCCGTGCAACGGCAACGGAACTGGATGTATCTGGAGTTCGACGCCCGGCTTCGTTATGTCGGGACGGACGAAGGTATGCAGGAACCTTTCAACACTGATTAGGAGTAAAATATGAGACAGCTCGTTCTTCTTTCGAGCATCGGCTTAGCCGTTGTTGCGTTAGCCAGTGCGTCGGCAGACCAGTCGGACGGCGGCGTATGGAGCGAATTCCGCAACGGTGGATCTTCACAGGCTGCTTCCGTGCTGCCCATGTATTGGTCGCCCACCGAGCGACTGGCATGGCAACGCGAACTGCCCGGTTACGGGCAATCGTCGCCTGTGATCCATCGGGGCAAAGTCTATCTGACTGCGGTAGAAGGGCCGATGAAGGAGGCGTGCCTGGTCATCTGCCTGGAGTTGCAATCGGGCGACCCGCTTTGGATCCACCGCCTGGACGCGGGGAACCTGTCGCCGTCGAACTACATGAATTCGCGAGCGGCGCCCACGCCGGTGGTGGACGACCGTGCAGTCTACGTCTTTTTCGAGAGTGGCGATTTGCTGGCAATCAACCACCATGGCGATGCACTCTGGCACCGCAATTTGGCGAACGACTACGGGGCGTTCGAAAACAATCACGGTCTGGGTACTTCGCCCACTCAGAACGAGGAATACGTCTTTCTGAACATCCAGCACGACGGGCCATCGCATCTGATCGCTCTTTCGAAGCGGACAGGGCAAACCGTCTGGAAGGCCGTTCGAGCCTCAGCGAAGTCCTGGACGTCGCCGATCGTAATCGATCTCGAAGGTCGGCAAGCCGTCGTGGTCAGTTCGGCTGGCACCGTTGACGCCTATGATGCAAGCACAGGCGAAACGATCTGGTCGTTCGACCAGCTCAGCGGCAACACGGTCCCATCCCCAGTTGCCATCGACGGCCGCTTGTACATCGGGGCAAGGCCACCTGAATTTGCCAGCGACCGCCACGGGGCCAGGTCGAACCTTTGCCTGGATATGATGTCGCTAGAAGATGGGCAACCAGCCGTATTGTGGCGCGCTCATCGAGCCATCTGCGACTATGCCAGTCCCGTGATTGCCGGCGATCACGTCTATCTGATCAGCCGGGTGGGCGTGGTATATTGCTTGGATCGTCATACCGGCCAGATGCATTATGCCCAACGGCTTGGAACCGAGTGCTGGGCGACTCCTATCGTCGCCAGCGGGTACGTTTATTTCTTTGGCAAAGACGGCAATACGGTGATCGTTCGTTCGGGGCCAGAATTTGAAGTGGTGGCTTCGAACCGGTTATGGAACGCCGACGATCCTCCCGCACCGGAAACGTACGTCGAGCATCACGGCCAGCAGGGCACGTCCGGCAGTCATGGTGCATCGCACGGCGCTGAAGCACCTGAGCATGGCGGACCTCCGGGGGCGAGGCAAGCTGACGGAGGCCCTGGCAGCCGACTGCTCGCGCGGCTGATGAAGTACGACGCCGACGGTGACGGAATGTTGAGCGAGGACGAGTTGCCCCCGGAAATCCGCGAAATCATGGAGTACGTGGACACCAACCGTGATGGAAGACTGGATGCCGACGAGATCCGGGCGATGGCCGAAAGTTTCGCCGCCAGGCGAGCCGATTCGCAATCTTCATCCCGCGATCCCATCGTGTATGGCGTCGCGGCCGCCGAGGGAGCGATCGTGATCCGTACCGGAACGCGCGTCTATGCAGTCCGCTAAACGAAGCGCATGGGGACTCGATGAAGCCCTGCAAAGTTATTGTTCCGCCAGGAGATTCGAAAACGGAAAAAACTGCGAAATCGTCGAATCGGGGCTTGACGACGTGGAAAGGGACTGCGAAAATCATCTGTTGATATTGAATCTCACTTGCATTTATCGGGCACGAGGCAGTGTTTTCAGGCAATCCGATGGATGAAAACGCGAAAATCAGGCCGGAGGCGGTAGAGCCGTCGTCCGCCGGCGGCGAGGCCCCGGGCCGTGTACCCGTCGTCGCCAGTCAGGACCTTCTTCAGGGGGGACGCGAATTGCAGATCATCCATCAGGGCCAGGTGTATCGTCTTCGTTTGACGCAGAACAACAAACGGATTCTGCAAAAGTGAATTGGGGATGACCGCAAGAAAGGAGGACGTTTTGTTGTAGCCAAGTGCGGTCGGTGTCAAGCCATTGATGCGTCGTATTTTGCCAGCCAGCACGCCGCGTTTCTCTCCTAACGCAAGCCAGCTAGCCACCTCCTTATTATCAATCTGTTTGGTTGCCGCGTCGCGGACGCTTGAAGAGCGTCTGTCGGTGGGCGCCAGATTTTTTTCAGGAGCATTTCCCATGCGAAAGAGACAAGCTGCGTTTACTTTGGTCGAGTTGCTGGTTGTGATCGCCATCATCGGCATCCTGGTGGCTCTGCTGCTGCCGGCGGTCCAAGCGGCACGCGAGGCGGCGCGCCGAACGCAATGCGCAAACAACATGAAGCAGGCGGCACTAGCGCTGCACAATTATCACTCGACGTTCCAACGTTTCCCCGGGATCGGCCCGACTTCGCCCACGGCGTTCTCGGTCCAGGCCCAGATCCTGCCTTACGCCGAACAGCAGAACCTTGTGGATCTGATCGATTTCCAGTCGCCGATCTACTTCGGAGGCGGAATGGGCGGCGCAGGAACGGCGACGATCCATCCGAACAACGAAGGGGCAGCCAGACACTTGGTGCCCATGTTCCGTTGCCCCAGCGATGGACAGCAGGATCTGTTTACCGAATTCGACTGCAATCCGGCATTGGGCCAAGCCTACCGGGGCACGAACCTGGTGGTCTCCACCGGTTCGGGTCGCGACGGGAACTGGCGGATCAGCAACCGTACCGACGGGCTGTTCTACTACGGGTCGGCCACTCGATTCGCCGACATGACCGACGGGACCAGCAACGTGGTGGTCTTTTCCGAGACGCTGCTGGGCAACGGGATTTCGCGAGCGACCGAGCCGCCGGCCCGCCCGCACGAGATGGTGGCTTTTCAGTCGTCCAGCGCGCCCAATCCGAATATGTGGGCGATCACGGCCAGCCCCAGTTATTGGCAGGGGTACCGTGGCTACGCCTGGATTCTGGGTAAACAATACGGGACGACGTTCTCCACTTACAGTACCCCGAATCCGAAGCACCCGGACGCGGCGTGGATGGCATTCGGTTGGTTTTCCGCGCGCAGCTTCCACCCCGGCGGAGTCAACGTGGGCCTGGGCGACGGCAGCGTCCGCTTCGTGAGCGACACGATCGACCAGACCACTTGGCATAACCTGGGCAGCATCGCAGACGGCCAAGTGCTCGGGAATTTCTAGTGACAATCAGCGGAAAACGGTGCTTGTGAGCGGCACGGCGCTAGCCGCCGGTCCGAGAGCCCGGTACCGGACGCCGGTGCTAGCCGCCGGTTCGGCAGGCCGGTCCTGGACGCCACCGGCGGCTAGCGCCGTGCCGCTCACTCACCGGCGGCTAGCGCCGTACCGCTCACTCACCGGCGGTTAGCGCCGAGCCGCTCAGTCACCGGCGGTTAGCGCCGAGCCGCTCAGTCACCGGCGGCTAGCGCCGAGCCGCTCACACATCGCGCCCCAAGATTCCGCCTGGACAACGGACTAAGCAAAAGGAGAAAGAAACAACGATGATTCATGATTCAGATTTTCGGCAGCCCGGTTTGGGCTGGGCCGCGAAATACATGGGAAATCCAAGCGATGGCTGGCCAGCGATATCATGCCGACTGCCTCGCTTGTTTGGCCTGTGCGCCGCTGTGCTGGTGTTGGCAACCGTTGTGGGCTGCGGCGGCGCGAACGTCTCACGGGGTCCGCGGGTCGCCGTACACGGTGCCGTCACACTCGACGGCAAGCCCCTTCCGGCCGCAGTAATCGCCTTTCATTGCGGCCAGGGCGAGCAGGAAGTGGCTGTGACGGGGACGGTCGAGGACGGCCAGTACGCGATCGACGAGGACGCCGGACCGTGGGCGGGAAAGGCCCGAGTCGCCTTTCATCCCATGACGATCCCCGAGGAGCAGTTCGATGCGGCCATGGAAGAAGCCGCTCGGCGGCGCAGGCCGCCCCAACTGAACGTGGTCGAGATCCCGCCGCATTACGGCAGCCAGCCGGCATGGACCGTCGAACTGACGGCCGACGGCGACAATCGGTTCGATTTCGACCTGACCAGCCGCCGATGAGGTGCGATCCATCACGATTCCGGAAAAACTCATGAAGCCGGGCCCAGTGAATTGACGGCATCCCGGGCCATCGGTATGATGACAATCGATATGCAGAAGCATAATCATAGCATCTTGTTAGATAGCCCTGCTGAGCTTGGTGACGATCGAGTCGCCTTCGATGTGAAGGGCAAGCCATGACGCCCAAGCTAACTGTTCGGCGAACCGTTTTCCGCCGAGGGTTTGTACGTTTCGAGTGGGGCCGACGCGAATTCTTTGAATGACGAACCTTGCACGAAAGGATAGAAGCAATGAGGAAGATTTTTCTCCAATGGGCGCTGCCCGTATGGATGTTGGTTACGGTACCCGGTCTTGGGACATCGCGCGGGGAGTATCCTCCGTTGCCGAAGACGGTGACCAGTTTCGGCGCCGCGCTGATCGAGGATGTGCTGTACGTCTACGGCGGGCACACCGGTCAGGCTCATCAGTACTACCAAGAGGGCCAGGCCAAGACATTGTGGCGTTTGAACCTTGCCCAACCCGACGGCTGGGAAGCGTTGGGCGAAGGTCCCGGCTTGCAGGGTCTGGCCTTGGTGGCGGACGGTGGCAAATTGTACCGCATCGGCGGCTTTACAGCACGGAACCAACAAGGCGAGCCGTCGGATCTATGGTCGCAAGCCGACGTGGCGAGGTACGATCCGGCCGCCGAACGCTGGGAAGAACTGCCGGCGTTGCCCGAACCGCGTTCGTCGTTCGACGCGGCGGTGCTGGACGGCAAGATCTACGTCATCGGTGGCTGGAAATTGGCGGGAGGACAGGACACCCACTGGCATTCGACGGCTTACGTCCTGGACTTGAACGCGACACCATTGGATTGGAAACCCTTGCCCGATCCGCCTTTCCAGCGTCGCGCGCTTTCGGTAGCGGCCTTTGACGGCAAGATCTATGCCATCGGCGGGATGCAAGCCGAAGGAGGTCCGACGACTCGCGTCGACATCTACGACCCCATCGGGCGGCAGTGGCAGCAGGGGCCAAGCCTGTTGGGCGAAGGGATGGACGGCTTCGGCAGCTCGGCGTTCGCTTCCGGCGACCGGCTGTACGTGAGCACCATGCATGGAACGCTGCAGCGGTTGGCCGATGACGGCAGCACCTGGGAGATCGTCCAGGAACTGGAAAACGCCCGTTTCTTCCACCGGATGCTGCCCTTGTCCGGCCATCGTCTGCTGATGATCGGCGGCGCGAACATGGCCGAGGGCAAGTTCGAGCAACTCGAAGTCCTCACTCCTTGAAATCGGAGAGACCATGTTCGAGTCGTTGAAAACCTTCGGCGCGGTTCTGATCGAACACCCGCTCGGCTGGCTCGTGCTGGGCTTCGGCGGTCTTGTGCTGCTGCAGACCGCGATCGGCCTGGCCCGGTCGCGGCAGTGGGCGCTGCTGCCGCTGGCGCTGGGCTTGACCGCGTTGGCCGGGTTCCTGATCAATCCGCTGGCCGATGCGACGACGTCTCACCAGTTGCGCGGCATGTTGAGCAGCCACGAGGTGCTGACGTCGCTGGCCATCGTCCAAATGATCCTGGCCGCGTCAGCGCTGATGATCGGATTGCGATTATCCGCAGGGCGACCAGGGAGTTGGTGGTCGTTGTGGTTGGGATCGATCCATTCGCTGCCGGCGCCGGCCCTGATCATCGCGATGTTATTTTGGGAGCACGCGTGGCTGGCACGTTTTGTCGGCGCTCGCCCCGAGCTGGTCGGCCGCAACGTAGGGTTGGGCGTGGCGTTGCTGCTGGCGATCTGTGCGTTCGCCGCCATGGCGGTCTCAGATCGCAAGCTGGCCCTTTTGCATTGTTTGTTGTCTGGAACGATCGTGTTGGCTTGCATGTTCGTCCCGTTGCTGCCCTTGCCGTTGCCCGGGATGCAGTTGGACTTGCAGCCGTTGGACATGGCCGGTCGCGTCACCTGGATCGCGATCGCGACCTTGGGCGTGACGTTCTTCCTCTGGGGATACCGCAGTGAAGGTCCGACGATTCGCAGCCAAGCCAAACCAGCGTACCTTTACCGCTTGCTGTCGCGAGCTGAAAGTGAGTTGTCATGAATCTGCTGACCAATGTTTTTTACCTGATTTCCACCGCCCTGTTGATCCCCGTAATGCTTGTGCTGTTAGTCAGCCTGGTACAAGTGGTCTCGATGTTGGGGCAGTTGTTGCGAGAGTATCTGCTTCGCAGCCGCCACGCCGGGTCGCTGGACTCGTACTGCCGGGCGTTGATGCACAATACCCGGCCGCTGCCGAACCTGCAGCCCGCGGCCGACCAAGGGGCTGACGCAAAGAAAGGCTCGCCAACCACGTCGTCGGCACTGCTGCCCAACACGCTGGCGCAACTGGCTCGAGCCGAATCGGACAGCGTGCTGGCCGAGAAACTGGCGGCCGACGCTCAGATCGCTTGGCGAGACGAAGTTGAGCGGATCACCGGATTGGCGCGGCGGGGTCCCGCGCTGGGGCTGATGGGCACGCTGATCCCATTGGGGCCCGCGTTGGTCGGTCTGGCGGCAGGGAATCTGCAGATGATGTCGGAGAACCTGGTGATCGCCTTTGCCACGACGGTCGTCGGTCTGCTGATCGGAACCATGGCCGGGGCGATCGTGGGGGTGAAGAAACGCTGGTACCGCGCGGATGCGGCCCTGATCGAATTCGCGTTGGCGCGAGTCCTGGAGCGGATGCATTCACAGCAGGACGGCACCAGCCATGCGGCTCGACAGCTACCGCACGAACGGCTACACCGTCACGCGGTTGCCAGCAGTGGCGGCAACCACCATACGAAAGCGGTCGAATCCCATCCCGAAGCTCAAACTGCGGAGGCTCATTGAAATGTTCCGATCGTTGTCTGGTCAACGCGGCGGGAAACTCATGGAGTTCGATGACGACGCGGCCGTCGACCCCATGGCCGGCATGGCCAATTTGTTCGACGTGGCGATGGTCTTCGCCGTGGCCCTGATGGTAGCGCTGGTCAGCTTTCTGCAGATTCCGGCGCTGCTGCAACAGAAGGATTACACGGTGATCACCAACCCCGGCCAGCCGGACATGGAGATCCTGGTCAAGGAAGGCGAAGAGATCCGGCACTACGAGGCGACAGAGCGGACCGGCTTCGGGCAGGGCGAACTGCTGGGTCAGGCTTACCGCTTGCCCGATGGCCGCGTGGTGTACGTACCGGCGGAGAACGCGGGAACGATGGATGCGACGACTGATAGGGCGGAACCGTGAAAGTCTGGCGTTGCAGCGGGACGGGATCAGTGGGTGCCGCGCGCCGAGCGGAACCGGGTGGGGAGGGAACGGCGGACGGGGTCGGGAGTCGTTTTCGGGTAACGACCAACCACATGGCAAGCGGGTCATCCGAAAACGACTCCCGACCCCGTAGCGGTGCAGGACCGGTGGGGGCCGTGGTTGCCAAACCGAGTTCCACCGGTGCAGGACCGGTGGGGGCCGTGGTTGCCAAACCGAGTTCCACCGGTGCAGGACCGGTGGGGGCCGTGGTTGCCAAACCGAGTTCCATCGGTGCAGGACCGGTGGGGACCGGGCGGGCCGGATTAGAGAGACTGTGGCGATTGAAGTTCGATGAACACGGAGAGAGGAAAAATCCATGGCGAACGCTCGTTCGATAATCGGGAAACGTCGGATGGTCCAGTTTTTGATCGCCACTTTGTTATTGGCGTTCTGCACGACGGCGGCCTTGTATGCGTACCATCGCTATCTGCGCAATCTGCGGGTGGCGGTGATCGGATGGCGTGACAGCGACTGGGTGGCTTGGCGCAAGGTGGCCGCCGAGGCGGGATACACGCTGCATCGGTTCGAGCTGGATGAGATCCGCCAATCGCCGCTGGGCAACTATCATGCCGTGCTGATCCGTTCTCCCGGTTATCGTCCCGACGACGACGATCGCGCTGTCTTCACAGCGGCTCGAGCGGCCGGCACGCGGCTGGTGATGTTGTCTCCCCGCACGGATGTCGCGGAGGCTGAGGATAATCTGGAGCCGGAGCATCGGGAAGCGATCAGCGACTTCTTGCGGCACGGCGGCCAAGCCAACGTGCGCGGTTTGCTGCGTTATCTGGCTCGGGAACTGGCCGGGCGCGACGTAGAAGTCCCGCCGGTCGTCGAACGGCCTCAGGAGGGTTTCTTTCATTTGGGCGAGACGGTCTTTGGCACGCAAGACGAATTCGAGGCCCATCTGGCTGCCCAGCGCCCGAACCTGATGGTCCCCGACGCGCCGCGAGTCGTGCTGTTCGGTCCGATCCTGGATCCGATCAGCCCGGAACGCGGACCGGTGGATGATCTGGTGCGCGCGTTGGAAGACCGTGGCGTCCGCGTCTATCCCGTGTTTGGACAAGACTCGCTATCACGGATCGAAGCGATCCGGCCCGATCTGGCCGTCTTCTTCCCGATGGGACGAGCAGGACGCGGCGAACAGGCGCCGCAGCTATTTCAGCGAATGGGCGTCCCGTGTCTGACGGGGTTGCAGCACTTGACGACCGATCGACAAGACTGGCTGGACGACATGCGCGGGATGTCGGCGGGGCTGTTGAGCGTGTCGATCACCATGCCGGAATTGGACGGGATCATCGAACCGGTGTTGATATCGACGATGGAACCGAATGAGGACGGCTTGCGGACTCGCACAACGCTGCCCGATCGGTTCGAGCGGTACGTCGAGCGTCTGGTCCGTTGGCTGCGGCTACAGCGGATGCCGAACGACCGGAAACGCGTGGCGATCGTCTATTACAAAGCGCCCGGTGCGTCTGCCCTGGCGGCTGCGGGCCTGGAGGTCGCGCCCTCGTTGTACCATACGCTGGTACGGCTGCGGGACGAGGGCTACGATCTGGGGGACGAATTCCCCTCGAGTCCCGAGGCGTTATACGAGCTGATCCAGCAACGCGGGCGAACGGTCGGCCAGTGGGCGGTTGGCGCGTACGAGCAGTTTCTGGAGGAAGCTGAACCGGAACTGATTCCCGTCGAACAGTACGCCGCTTGGTTCCAGGATACGCTGTCGCCCCTGCGCCAGCAGGACATGATCGACCGCTGGGGACAGATCCCCGGCCAGCACATGGTGACGCAACGGAACGGGCAGGCATATTTGGCGGTCAGCCGCATTCGCTTTGGCAACGTGGTGATTATGCCCCAACCGACCGCCGGCGCCATCGGCGGCGACGACGTGGCCACCGTGCATGGCACCGGGGAAGCGCCGCCCCATTTCTATCTGGGCGCGTATCTTTGGGCTCTCCATGGTTTCCAAGCCGATGCCATCGCCCATTTCGGCACCCATGGATCGCTGGAATTCACCTTCGGCAAATCAGCGGCGCTCAGCGGCGATTGCTGGCCGGATATCCTGATCGGCGACCTGCCTCACATCTACCCCTATATTATCAACAACGTCGGCGAGGCGTTGGTGGCCAAACGCCGCTCGTATGGCGTGATCGTCTCGCACCTGACCCCGCCGTTCACCGACGCGGGCTTGTACGGAGAACTCGAACGGTTGCACGAATCGATCCACGAATTCGAGTACAGCGAGGACGAACTGCTGAAACACGAATTGCGGAGGAGTATTACCGATGCCGTGCGACAGATGGACATGACCGCCGATCTGGGAATGGATGCCGCGGCGCTGGACGATCGACTGTTGGACGACGAAGAAATCGTTCGTCTGCACGATTGTCTGCACCAACTGAAAGAGCGGCACATCCCCGACGGGCTGCACGTGATCGGTCGGCCTTACCAGGAAGATCAGATCCGCAACACGGCCGCCGGGATGCTCGGTTCACGCGGTTGGGAAACGGTCCAGGCGTTGCTGGCCGCCGATGGTCAGCCGCTGCCGGATGCGGATGCGCAGCGCAGTGCCGTGATGCGGCAGTTGCTGGATGCGGTCCGCGACGGAGCGTTGTCCGAAAGCCTGGAGGATACCGGCGACCAAGGTGAATCAGACGATGGCGAGACAGACGATGGCGAGACAGACGATCCCGAGCCGGACGGGAGCGAGCGTCGAGCCGGGGAAAACGAAACGCCCAACGACTCTGTTCACGACGAAGAAGGACTGGCCCATCTCTGGACGCCCGAGCAAATGGCAAAGCTGCTGGATGCGGCCGAGCCGGAAGTGGCCGAAGCGTTCCGGCAACTGCTAGGCGACGCGACGGAACACGCCGCCGCTCTGGAGGCATCGCCCATCGCGGAACTCGATGGCTTGGTCACCGCCTTGGCCGGTGGCTACGTCGCACCGTCCTCCGGCGCCGACGTGCTGCGCAACCCCGCAGCCGCGCCGACCGGCCGGAACCTGTATTCCATCAACGCGGAATTGACGCCCAGCGAGGAAGCCTGGCGAGTGGGCGTCAACATGGCGGACAGCATCCTGGCCGAACACCTGCAGGGGAATGGCCAGTACCCGCGACGAGTCGCCTTTTCTTTATGGGGCGGCGAGTTCATTCGCTCTCGCGGCGCGACCATCGCCCAGATCCTACATCTGATCGGCGTCCGCCCCAAGCGCGATGGCCGAGGCACCGTGTACGACGTCGAGATCATCCCCGCCGAAGAACTGGGGCGTCCGCGGATCGACGTGGTCGTACAGACCTCGGGCCAGTTCCGCGACGCCGCAGCATCCCGGATCGAGTTGATCGACAAAGCGGTGCAAATGGTCGCCGAGTTGCCGGACGAGGCGTATCCGAACTTTGTCCGCGACAATACCGGGCAGGTCGAAGAGGAGCTGAAGCGTCAGGGTTACTCGCCGCGCGAAGCTCGTCAGTGGGCCACCGCCCGCATCTTCGGCGCGGCGGGCAACGCCAATTACGGCACGGGCATCATGGGCATGGTCGAACGCGGCGATACCTGGGAAACCGAGGACGAAATCGCCCAGCGATACCTGGATAACATGAGCGGCGTATACCGCGGTGACAACGCGTGGGGCACGGTCGCGCCGGGTCTGTTCCGGACGCAATTGGCCGGTGCCGAGATCGTTGTCCAGCCCCGTTCGTCCAACACCTGGGGGCCTTTGAGTCTGGACCACGTGTACGAATTCATGGGCGGCATCTCGCTGGCCATCCGCAACACCACCGGCAACGACCCGACCGGTTACTTCAGCGATTTGCGCGATCCGGCTCGGCCCCGCGCCGCCACCGCGGCCGCCGCGATCCGCGAAGAAGCGCGGACGCAGGTCTGGAACCCGCGTTTCATCGCCGGGATGCAGCGCGAAGGACCGTCGGCCGCCGCCTCGTTGACCGAAAACGTCCGCAACATGTACGCCTGGAACGTCATGCAGCCATCGGTGATCAGCGAGACGTTGTGGGACGAAACGTTCGACGTCTACATCGACGACAAACACGGCCTGGATCTGCAAGCCTACTTCGAAGACATCCATCCTGCGGCCTTGCAGGACATGACGGCCATCATGCTGGAAACGATCCGCAAAGGCTTATGGAACCCCTCGGACGACGTGATCCAGCGCTTGGCCGAATTGCACGCGGAGTTGGTTGCCCGGCACGGCGCCGGCTGCTCGTACGAGACCTGCGGCAACGCCAAGCTGCACGAATTCCTGGCCGCCGCGCTCCATGCGCCGGGATCGGAAGCCGCCGCGGAGATCGCCGAGAGCTACCACGCCAGCCTGGCCGCCGTGCTTCAATCCACCCAACCGTTACCCGAAGTCGAGGGCATGCAATTGGAGGAACGGCGCACCATCGCCGAGACGTTGCTCAGCCAAACCAGCCCGCTAGCCACCGCCCTGTTGGCCAGTCTGATCGTCGCCGCCACCGCGCTACTGGTCCTGACCGGCCTGTTCCGCCCCACCCCGCTGGCCGCGTGAAGACCCAGGACCGGAAGGACAATACTTGTCGGATTTGGTCGGGTGGTAAGCAGGTGGAACTGGATAGCAACTTGGCAGACATACGGAGCTGCTATACTTCAGCCAGTTCCCGATTCAAATTGCAGATGGTGGTAAATTCGGCAGATTCGATTCGTTCCACTTCGAATCCCGCGGAGCGCACATCATCCAAGGCCGAGCGGATCGCCTCTTCCAGGGTCTCGGCATTTCGGTCGAAGTGAAGCAGCGCCACCCCGTCACGGGCACAGAACGTACCGTCGTCGCAGCCCGCTTCGAAGAGCCTATTGGCCGCCTCGTCGGTAACCTCCCGAATTCCGCGAAGAAAGATTGTAAAAGCCTGATTCTGCATGGTTTTTCCCCCGAATCTAGTGCGGGCAGCCGTCCACCTCGCGCCGAATTCTCCGCGCGTGGGCCTCTGCGCTGCGTGGCGTGCAAAAGACCGAGATCTGGCAGCCGCCACGCTGCCCGTGCGGACAAAACAAAATACCCCAAGCGTGCCCCTGCGATTCCACGAGACGCCAGCCTCGCTCCAGTGCGTAATCCACCGCTTGCTGGATGTGCTTGTTCGGATGTCGCTTAGCCATGGGTGGGCTCGTTTATGATTATCTGCGAACTCACGCGGATTGCAAAGATCAATCCGCACGAGTGTCGCGCGTCAACCGAGGTCACTGTATCATTACCGACAGGAGACTCATGTCAACAGCCTGCCTGCTATTCGACGAACGCCAACGTCCATGCGGGGGTATAAACTGAGCAATCGCGGTCGTCCAGCACGGTGCTCAGCACAGCCTTCGCAGGAACCGGGACATTCGGGCTGGTCGGGTTCGAGAGCGGTTGGCTGGATGCCGTGTTGTCTGGAGAACATGCGTGGTGTACGTTAGGGAATGTTGGAGGATACGTCTTGATCGTTGTTTCAGTTAAGCAGGGTTTGGTATGCATGTGGAAGTAGATCCCAGCTTGGAAGTGCGGTTGGGCGCAGCGGCGGCGCGGGCGTCGGTTTCTGTGCCGCAACTGGTGGAACGGGTGCTCAGCGATTTCTTGGACCAGATTGCTGACGATCCGGCGCAGTGGGTCGCGACGACCCGCAAGCAATTGCCTCACGTTTGGGCGGAAGAGGATTTCTCGGATTGGGGGCCCCCGCGTGCCAGTACGTCAAGGTGAAGTGTGGTGGGCCAATCTGCCGGAACCGTTGGGATGGCGGTTGGTTTCCCCGATTCAGGTTTCGCGGCCCAAGCGGGTGCATCGGGGACACGTAGCCTTGTCCGGATTCGTCCGGATATTCTCCGGAGAAATCGTCCCAGTTCGCGAAGAGGTTCCGTCGGCCCCTTTTTCGTCAATAATCCAGCGTCAGAATCCTTCCTTTGGTGAACGAGAAGAATCGATCCTTGTCGGCTAGTTGCACACCAGGTGCGAGGTCGGCGACGGTCTTGTCGGCCGCCTTCAAACATCCGGGGCAGGCCATCAAGATTACGCCCTTTTTCGGCAACGCCGCCAGTTGATGCTTGGACGAGGGGAAATGCGAATACACAAGATCCTCGCTGTCCTTTAATACGACTTCGATTCCCTTGATATCGAAGTACACCAAGACATCCCGGTCCTCGGACATGATGTTGGCCATGTTCAGCGCCATCAGCACTCGATGGGGGTCGTCGCTTCCGCGAGTGACGTGGATGAACACACCGTCCCGGGGCTGTTCAGCAATGGCGACGCGAGTGCAGTTCCATGCCACCAAGCTAAGCGCTAAACAAGCCATCTGCAAAAATGCCTTCGCTGTCATAATGGTGCTCCTTAGATTGCGTGTTAGGTCTACCGAAAGCTTGTCGACAGAATAGGTCCAAAACGCCTCGCCGTCAACTTGGTACAGTGCCGTTCTGTTTCGAGAGCGAATTATGGTTGTGTTCGGCAAGCGAGTAGTTTGGTTTCGAGTTCGGGCCAGCCGCTGGTTTTGTGGGGAATGATGATCTCCAGGCGGCTGTCGCGGCGGTAGACGCTCGGGCGAAACGAGGTTTCGTTGCCCGCTCGCTGGATGTTCCACCAATCGTCTTCACAATGGAAAATGCCCTTCAATCGCAGGACAGGCCGGAGGTAACCAAGCAGATCAAGCAGGGCGTCGCGGTCGAAGATGTCTTCGGGCGAGAAGACCCAGCCGCAAGCCCATTGGTCCTGACCCGCACTCTCGAAACGCACCGGCTTGCCCGGTTGCGGCGAGCGCTCCATTGGCGTCAAAGGTTCGTGGTGCGGGTGACTTCTCGCATGACGGTCTGCTGCTTCGCGTCGTTGGGATGTGTGCGCGTCGCCGAACCGAGGCGGCCGGACAAGCGTGGCATCGTGGTCCAAGCATCGGCGGTCCAGACGGCCGAAACTGGTTTCGGTCACCAGCAGCTTGGGCGGATCAAACTGTTCGATCCAGGCCCGGCAACCGTCGATCGTCTCGCGGCTGCGCCGGTCGGTCCAGTTCAAGGCTACGACGTCGGCCATCTGGATCTGGTCGTGAAACACGGCGCTGTCGGCCAACAACGGGTTCTTGAAGTTTTGGGGATCGACCAGACAGACCGTGGCCCGCAGATCGACAAGTTGGCGGAAGCCCGAACCGCGAAGCTTGTCGAGCAGCATCGCCGGATGCCCCAAGCCGCTGGGCTCGATAATCAGCCGGTCCGGTTGCGTCTGATGCAGGAATCGCGCCAAGAGCGGTTCCATAATCATTGACATCGTACAACACATACAGCCGCCGGACAGTTCCTGGACTTTTATTTCCGCATCGCCATCGTCGAATTCAGTTTGGTCGATCGAGACGGTTCCAAACTCGTTGATCAGAATCGACCATCGCTCGCCTGACGGACGTCCCTCGAGCAAAGCGCGGATGGCCGTCGTCTTGCCTGAGCCAAGGAAGCCGGTGATCAGGTTGGCGGGAATTTTCGTCTGCATTGGTGGCTAGGGATAACTCCTAACGCGGCCTGACGGCCGCAACCGACGTAGGTTGGGTCTCCGACCCGACCCGGTCGGGACAGAGTCCCAACCTACAAAGATGCGCGCACCGTGCGCGCATCTTACATCCGAAGACACTATCGACGTTGCTGTTCGGGGCAGCGAAGCGTCTCTTGGCAGTTTCGCGGCCGATCGAAGCGGGAAAACAGATGAGGCGTCAGACGCTCGGGAAGCGGCTGAAATCGGCCTGCCTGTTGGCACGATTCGGCCCACTGGATCAGCATGTCGTATTGCCAGTCTTCCGACAGTCCCCCAAGCCATTGCCAGTGTCCGTTGGCCCGTACGATAGCGACGACATTGGCCAGATCGCAGGGGCCCAGACATCCGCTGATGGTCAATTGAATGGCTTGATTCAGCT
>SKKK01000648.1 GCA_007121535.1 Planctomycetaceae bacterium
ACCCCACCGGCGGCTAGCGCCGTGCCGCTCACTCATCGCGACCCAAGATTTCGCCTGGACAACGCACTAGAAGGTTTCTTACTGCCGACGTTCGCTGGGCGGACGGTCTTCATCGCGGCATTGCAGTGCGGTCTGATCGCCGGCTGTACATCGCTTGCCCGGCTGCCGGACATTCGATGCACTTTGCATCCTGACCCTTCTTTGACGGCGACGGAGATCGACCATTTTTTCCCGCGTTTTCACGATTTCTCTTGCTGCAAGTCGCTCGGCACACCGCTTGCAATCTGGTTCAATGAGTTGAGAAGCACCCAGCCAGATATTTCTTGGTGGAATTGGGCGAAAGGGGTCGGGAGTCGTTTTCGGGTAAGCCGCTTCCCATGTGGTCAATCGTTGGCCGGAAACGACTCCCGACCCCGTTGCGTCCCCATGCAAGACTGCCTTCATTGGCAAGAAACTTCTGGCCGGGTGCTTAGATCTCGTTGGCGAACCGAAGTGACGGTGCGTTATACTGGCAGCGGTTGTTGAATACGACGAGGAGATAACGATGGCTACCCACATCCAGGCCGAGTGTGTTTGCGGTCGGCGGTTGAAGGCACGGGCAGAATTTGCGGGCACTCGGGCGCCATGTCCGACCTGCGGGCGAACGGTGCAGATTCCGGAGGGTTCTTCGGAGCCGGTAGACGCCGAGGTCGTCGCACCGGGCGAATCGTCGTCGCACGCCCAGCGGGCCTCGATGGCGATGGAAGTTAAGGAGTTCTTCGATCCGCCCAAGTCTGCCCCGCCGGCGCCTGAAGAGGCCGGCCCGCCCGTCTGGCGGCGGATGTTCGAAGCGCTGTTGGACCCACGCAGCATCCAGTGGATGCTATTCTTCGGCGGCGGGCTGGCCGTGCTGGGATTGATCATCTGGCTGGTGGCCTTGGGCATTTTTGAAGAGCCGTGGGTCGTGGCCGTTTTTTTGGGACTGGGAACGCTGGCGATCCTCAGCAGCGGCTGGTGCGTTGTGCTGAAGACAAAGTACCGCACGGCCGGACAGGCGCTGACGTTTCTGGGCTGCGTGGTCGCTCCGCTGAATCTTTGGTTTTATGACGCGCACAACTTGATCACGCTGGATCAACAGCTCTGGATCGGCGGCGTTGTGTGCTCGTTGCTGTACGTGGCGACGCTGTACGTTCTGCGTGATCCGCTGTTCATCTATGCCGTCCAAGGCGGCGTGACGTTGACCGTGCTGCTGCTGTTGGCGGAACTGGGGCTGGCCACCGATCCGACGGCGCTGAGTTTGATTTTTCTCAGTTTGGGGTTGATCGCGTTGCACGGTGAGCGTGCTTTTCCGCCGGAGGCGCCGGAGTTCAGCCGGCAGCGGTACGGCTTGCCTCTGTTCTGGAGCGGGCACGTGCAGTTGGGGGTCGGGCTGTTCATTCTGCTCGGCTACCAGGTGCTGGGCTTCTTCCAGCCGATAACGCAGTGGCTGGACTATCTGCCCGAAGGCCAGTTGCTGGTGGAGAATTATTTGTTGGGGGGAGTGCTGTGGGTAATCGGCGTGTATGCCTACCTGTATTCCGATCTGGTCGTGCGGCGGATTGGGGTTTATACGTCTCTGGCGGCCGTCTGCTTGATGATGGCTGTGGTGTCGCTGTTGCAGTTGATTCCCATCCCCGAAAAAGAGGCGCTGGTGGCGGCGACCTTGGCGGCGACCGCGCTGGGAGTGAACCTGGTGCATCGTTTCCTGGCCCAGCCGGGTGAAAAGTTGAACCGCATCGTGCCGCCGATCGGGCTGATTCTGAGCGCCGTGCCGCTGTCGATCGGCTGGGTCTTTCATCTGCGGGCCACCAGTACGCCTTTGGGAGAGTTATGGGCGTATGACACCGGCTGGCCGTTTGTGATGGCGATGCTGGTCGTTGCGGGCTGCAACCGGACCTCTGCGTGGGCCTTTCGTGATGAGGGACCGCGCTTGTCGGCGGCGTATTTGTTCTTCGCTGCGGCGGGGGCCATTTTGGCGACGGCGGGGTTGTTGCGGATCGAGCTGATCGATTTGACCGGTTGGTATCAGCAGGCTCCGCTGTTGATGCTGATCCCGATCCTGTACATCCTGGCAGCCCGCGTCTGGCGCGGACAACCGGAAGAACGACCGCTGGAATGGGTCTCGCACACGGCGGCGGCGGTGATTTTGGCGCACGGGCTGTTCGGCTGGGTGGACCTTGGGGACGTATTCCGGCCCATGACCGGTCAAACGGAGAACCTGCTGCTGGGGCTGGTGTTTGCCGAAGCGGCGCTGTTTTACGCGCTGGCGGGCGTGTTTTGTCGGCGGGGAGTGAATGCGTATCTGGCAGCAGCAGCAGCGTGCGGTGCGTTGTGGCAGTGGCTGGGATATTTTGAGATCGACCCGATCTGGTACACCATGCTGTACGCGCTGCTGGGGGTGGCGGGATTGTTCATCGCCCGGAGTCTGGGGTTGGAACAGGTTCCCATCTATCGGGCCAAGCGTGCACAGGGGACCACCGTCCGCGGTCGCGGCTTGACCGTGTTCCAATGCGGCAACGCGATACTTTCGGTGGCGTTGTTGTCGGCGTTTTTCATGGGTCTGGCGGACTTGGCGACCCGCGGCGGCGGTGAGCCAACGCTGTGGCTGCGAGTCTGTACGCTCTTTCTGACCACCGTGGCCAGTGCAATGGCCATCGGACTGGTTCCCGGCGGGATGTGGCGGCGCTGGTACACCACGGCTACGATCGCCCTGGCCGCACTCACCTTCCTGACGCTGACCATCGGCTGGCTCGTGCAGCTCACCCTGTGGCAGAAGCTGCAACTGTTCAGCCTGGTGGTTGGGATCGGGTTGTTGATCGCCAGCCACGTGGGCCGTTTCCGCGAGACCGATGCCAAAGTCAACGACATGGTCAGTTTCGGGTTGTTGCTAGGCAGCCTGCTGGCCGCGCTGCCGTTGCTGATCGCGGTGTTCTACTACCGGTGGATCGATGGAGAAGTGTCCCGGGTCAACGAGTTGGGCCTGTTGACCGCGACGATCTTGATGCTGTTGACCGGGGGGAGCTGGCGGATCCGGGCCACGACGTACGTTGGTGGGGCCTCGCTGGTGGTGTACCTGGTGCTAGTGATCTTGGCCGGGCTGCAGGAAGCTGCGGTGGGCATCCAGTTGGCCCTTGGGGGAACGGTCGTTTTCGCCTTGGGCATTGCGTTGAGCGTCTACCGCGACCGGCTGCTGGAGTTGCCCGACCGCATCGCCCGCCGCGAGGGCATCTTCCGCATCATGACCTGGCGTTGACCATCGGAAGATGAAACATTGTGCGCATGAGATACGACTCTACGCCGCCGCACCGCGGGCCTGGACCATCCGGTCGGTCACGGCCACAAGGACCAGTCGGTGGCGTCGAGCGTAGTCTTGAACCAGATCCTGGTCCACGATGATCGTCTTGTCCGCCTCGATGGCCAGGACGCCGGCACCGGCTTGGACCAGTTCACGGATGGTCAAGATGCCGATGGTCGGCACGTCGAAACGCATGTCCTGTTTCGGTTTGGCGACTTTGACCAGCGTGAATCCGCCTTGCGGGCAGAGCTGGCCCGCGCGTCGAATGCACTCGTCCGTTCCTTCCACCGCCTCGACCGCCAAGACGGCTCGGCCCTTGACCGCGACGCTTTGCCCTACGTCCAAGCGTCCCATTTCTCGAGCCAGATGCCAGCCGAACTGGATGTCTTGCCACTGGCGAACGGTCGGTTCACGGTCGGTCAGATTTCCCGGTTTCACAAGCAGCTCCGGTACGAAATCGGTGGCGGGGGCAAAGCAGATGCCGTCCTTGGCGAATTCGTCGATGACGGTCAACACCAGCGTATCGTCTTTGCGATCCCTTTTGCCGCTGACCCAATGCGGATAGAAGGTCCGTGCGGCTCGCCAATCGGGCAGATGTTTCCACATGGCAAAGCGTTGAAAAAGGATGACTTTGTGAATCTTTCCCGCCATCGTCGCCCGCTGGATCCCTCGCGAGCGAAAGTAGCGGATGGCCTGGCCCAATTTTCCCAGTCCGATTTCGCGATATTCCGTGCATAAGGGCGGCAGTGCGGAATCGGTATGCCCTCGGATGCCCAAGCAGTATACGTCCAACCCCTGCCGCTTCAGCGATTGAGCGACCACGATGGGGTAGCGACCCCAACCGGCAATCAGTCCGAACCTGCCATGCCCGCTCACGCCGCCTCCTGCTGATCGGTGAACAGCGCCGTCATATCGGCCGCCTGCTCGACCAGCCGCTGCAGCGCTTTGAGCTGTTTTTTCAACTCGGGCAACCGATGCAGGGCAGCCTGGATCATCATCTGCTGACGTTCGGGCGTTGCAGGAATGCCCACATAAGCGGCGCCGTCCGGCACGTCGTTCATAATCCCTGCCTTGGCCCCCAGCATCGCATGATCGCCGATGTGCACGTGGTCCCGCACTCCGACCTGACCGGCCATGACCACGTAGTCGCCGGTGGTCGTGCTGCCGGCGATTCCCACTTGGGAACAGATCATGTTATGACGGCCGATCCGGCAGTTGTGGGCGATCATGACCTGGTTGTCGATCTTGGTTCCATCACCGATCACGGTCGCGCCATACGTTCCGCGATCGATCGTGGTGCCCGCACCGATCTCCACGTCGTCGCCGATGACGACGTTGCCCAATTGAGCCGACAATTCATAGGCGTCGTCCACCAAGTGGTAGCCGAACCCGTAAGCGCCGATCACGGAATGAGCGTGCAGGATCGACCGCGCACCGACTCGCGTGTTCTCGTACAGCACGGCGTTGGGGAATACGACAACCCGCTCGCCCAGCTTGCAGCCTGCCATGATCCGTACCCCGCTGTGAATCTTCGTGCCGGAACCGATCTGCACGTGGGCTCCGATGAAAGCATGGGCGTGAACGACGACGTTTTCGCCCAGTTTTGCCGTCGGACTAATCACCGCCGTGGGATGAATCCCCGAACTCTGTTCTTCGATCGGCGGCCGGAATAGCTTGACGATGCGAGCGAACGAGGCATGGACATGATCGACGCGGATGTACGGAATGCCTTGCGGATGGATATCGCGGTGCACGACGACGGCCACCGCACGGGATTCACTCAGTTTGCCAAGCAGTTTGGCGTTGTCCAAAAAAGTGATCTCACCAGCTTGCGCATCGCGCAGCGTATCCGCGCCGGTCACCATCATCTGGTCGTCACCGCGCAGTTCCCCGTCCAGCAATCTTGCGAGTTCACCTAGAGAAAAAGCCATCATCGGGAATCCTTTCCTTGATCGATGGGTAATACGGGTCATTCGGCGCAGCGAAGCTTTCGGTGTCCTCTGGCTTCGAAGGTCCGTGGCGGCGTATCCTAACGAATCCGGCCTGTGCACGAAAGACGAATCCTTCCCCGCAAGACGATCATCAGACGATTAAGGGAATCTGCTAGCATCGGTTCCGGCGAAAACGACGCCCCCCATATGACCCCTGGCCAACGAGGACGTTCGACGAACAGGGGGGAGCCCGGCTCAGCGGATGGGTGGTTTACCCATCAGGCGGCGGATCAAGCCGATCTGTCCTGCATGCAGCATCTCGTGGTGAGCGCAGAAAAACAGTGCCCCCAATTTGGTGTCGAAGACGGCGTAAGGCTGTTCGATCTTTTCGTTCAACGCATCCGGATCGAATCGGTTGATTTCCTGCATGGCTCGATCGTGAATCGTGTCGAAAACGCGACGGATTTCGACCGGTGCCGGGTAACTGGCCGGGTCCGGTGACGGCGTCGAGCCACGGCTGAACTGCTTGCGGAACTTGCCGGGCATCAGTTCCAAGTCCTCGGGCCGACGACCTCGGATCCGAAACAGGCACAAGCCGTATTCTGCCATCGCCAGATGCCCGACTTGCCACGCGATATGGGTGGGCGAATCCGCCGGGTGGCGGAACCAATCGGCGTCGTCCAAGCCATCCAGCAGGGTCTGCGTGTATTGGCGAGCTGCGGCGATCTGTCGGCCAGCCAATTCCAGATTCGAGACGTCGGGCATCGGTTCCTCCGTCCGGGACTTGTTTTGTGTTGGGTCAAAGACGATCATGATGAACGTTATGACGGATTGTATCGCGTTTCCCAACGTTGCGAATAGCCGTTTTACCAATACAGGATGGGGCGAAGATGTCGGATGCATTGTGGAAGATCCAGGGCGGGCAGATCTACGATCCCGTCCACGGTGTCGACGGTCAAGTCGGTGACCTCTGGATCGAGGACGGGAAGATCGTGTCGCCGCCAAGCGACCCTCAGGTGCGGCCGTCGCGAGTGCTGGATGCCACCGGGTTGGTCGTGATGGCGGGCGGGATCGACATGCACTGTCACATCGCGGGACCCAAGGTGAACGCGGCTCGCAAAATGCGGCCCGAAGAAAAGCGGCGTGGGCAAGTCATGGCTCGCACGGCAATCACGCACAGCGGTACGTTGGGCAGCGTGCCCAGCACGTTCGCCACGGGATACAAGTACCTGGGATTGGGGTATACCTCCGCATTCGATGCCGCCGTGCCGCCTCTATCGGCCCGGCACGCTCACGAAGAGTTCGAGGATACGCCCTGCATCGACAAAGGTTTTTACGTCCTGATGGGCAACAACCACTACGTGATGCAGGCGATCCGGGACGGAGATCCCCAACGTTTGCGGTCGTTCGTCGCCTGGCTGTTGGGCGCCGCGAAAGGGTACGCCGTCAAGCTGGTGAATCCGGGCGGCGTCGAGGTTTGGAAACAGCATGCCAATGGCAACGTCCATGACATCGATCAATCGGTGGACCATTTCGAGGTGACTCCGCGACAAATCATGCGGGAATTGGCTCACGCGGTCGATGATCTGGGGATTCCCCATTCGGTGCACGTGCATTGCAACAATCTGGGCCTGCCGGGCAATTGGACGACGACGTTGGAAACGATGAGAGCCTTGGAAGGGCATCGCGGTCACATCACGCACATTCAGTTTCACAGTTACGGTGGCGGGGATGGGGACGAGTCCACTTTTCATTCCCGGGTCCAACCGCTGGCCGATTACGTCAACGCTCATCCGAACATCACGGTCGACGTCGGGCAGGTGCTGTTCGGCGAAACGACCAGCATGACCGGCGACGGACCACTGGGCTACTACCTGCACAAGATCTATGGAACCAAGTGGTTCAGTTCCGATACGGAACTGGAAGCGGGGTGCGGGATCGCTCCGATCAAGTACCGAAACAAGAGCCTGGTGCATGCCTGGCAATGGGCGATCGGGCTGGAATGGTACCTGCTGGTCCAGGACCCGTGGCGCGTGGTGATGAGCACCGATCATCCCAACGGCGGATCTTTCCTGGCGTATCCGCAAATCATCCGGCTGCTGATGGACAGCGCGTACCGCCGCGAGGTGCTCAAGAGCGTCCATTCTTCGGTGCTCGAAGGTTCGGTGCTGGCCGATCTGGACCGCGAGTATACGCTCAGCGAAATCGCGATCATCACGCGCGCCGGTCCGGCTCGACTGTTGGGCTTGCAGAACAAAGGCCACTTGGGGCCGGGCGCGGACGCGGATATCACGATTTACACGCCCCAGGAAGACAAGGAACTGATGTTCCAATTGCCTCGCTACGTCATCAAAGCCGGCCAGGTGCTGATCGAGGACGGCGAGATTCGCGCGGCGCCCAGCGGCCGATCCCTGTTTGTGGCGCCCGAATACGATCGGGAATTCGAAAAAGACATCGCCGCCTGGTTCGAACAGTTCTACTCGATCCGATTTCGCAATTACCCGGTATCGGCCGATTATTTGCAGGACGCACAACAGATCGCGTGCTTGAACACCACGCATTGAACCATTCGATGCATCCGGCCTGATTGTTATCGGAGCACGGAGACAGGCCGTTTGCTTGTCTTTACGTCGTCACCTGAAAACGACTCCCGACCCCGTTTGGACGCGGCTCGGCCGCACGAGGAGGAGAATGAACCAATGCCGACGAAGGTAAAAGAGGCCGTGATCGACATGATCCAGCGAATGCCGGATGACGCCAGCGTGGCAGATATCATGGCCGAACTTTACATCTGCAACAAGGTCGACGAGGGACTCCGGCAGTTGGATACTGGGCAAGTGTTGGAGCACGAAGAGGTCCAGAAGCGGTTGCAACAATGGCTGACTTGAGGTGGTCCTTTGGTGACCGCGTTCGCGTGACGCCAAAGGCGTCGAACTCCAAAGCCCAAGGTCGCGGTACTCCGCGCACCTTGGGTTGCCGGGTTGCGCAGGAGTGCCACCAAACCCCAACGGGGTTTTA
>SKKK01000470.1 GCA_007121535.1 Planctomycetaceae bacterium
CGGGCACATGGAAACAACCGTTTTCGACCGACCGGCGGCTCATCCGAGTGAATCAGCGGAGAGTCAAGGTGGAGTCTTTTCGGTCTGCTTTTTCTCGGCAAGGAGGCCGAGAAAAAGTGCCATAGGCATCCGCAGGACAGGCCGAAAAGCAGCAGCCGGACGCGGACCTTGACCGGAGCGTACAATGAAGCCAGGCCGCCGGGCTGTTGAAACCCGGCGACAGTTCCCCACTCAGATTTCGCCGGAGTTAAAGCCCCACGCTGACCAGTCTGGTTACCGCCACTAAGCGAAATCGCGCGCCGCTCTAAGCGAATCCGCACATCCGGTTGCTCCCCGGTGGCTCTCCGGTTGCTTGCAGCTCCGGTTGCGATACACTGAGCATTGTAAAAATGGCATCCATTCCGTTCGCACCGCAGGAGGAACGGAACGACTGCCGTTTTACGATTCCAAACCTGACCGGAACCGCAAGGAGAAGACGGTGAAACAGACCATCGCTATCGTTGGATGCATCGCGACGCTGTGCGCCTGGACGCTCGGCGCAACCGCGGCGGCCGAGCCGGAGAGGGTGCTGATCGGTGCGCCCGCACCACTGGTCGAGCATGTCGGAGATGCGGACCCGGTCACCGAGGGCTGGAAAGTGGTCCGAGGGACCGATTCTCCGACCAAAACGTATACCGACGCGGAAGATACCGAGCCTTATTGGGGGATTCTCGATGCCAGTGACGCCGGTGGCAGTTGGCTGCATTATCGATATACTCCTACGGAGCCTGATGCGTTTTCGCATCCTGACGGATGGACGGCCACATTCCGCATGAAGTTGATCGACCGGTCGGGCCTGCAGGCCGGCGCCGCGATCATGCGCGTGGCGGATGGAACGAGTGGCTGGACGTTGGAAGTTGCGGGGGGGCCCGATCAGGCCACAGAGGGACTCTATCGCGTGCCGCAGATGGTCAACCCGATACGGAAGATATCGGACATCTCGCCCTTGGTCTATCGTACTTACCAGATGGTCTATCGACCCGCTGGCGACGTCGTGGATGTGTATGTGGACGGCTACTTCGTAACCACGTTGTCCCGTAGTCTTGTGCACAGGGTGGATCATGATCGGTGATGACAAGCTGTGGGTGTTTACCAGCAGTGCCCGCGATATCATCGGCGTTTTGCTGCAGAAGTGCCAACCGAGCGGAATTTGACGACCGTCCAGCAGTATTTTGGAGGAATTACCATGCGTCAACTTATTGTGATTCTTTCGATCACCAGCATCTTCATGGGCGCTATCTTCGCGCAGGGCGACGATCCCGTGGAAATCGGGAACCGAAGGGAGCTGTTTCTGGACGACCTGTTGGTGGACGGGCTGGAGGGCGAGGCGCGGCGAGTTTTCCACAGGCCGGTTCCGCGCGAGGTGGTGCTGACTTTCGACAAGCCCTGGGAGGGCGATACCTGTGGCTACATCACTGTCATCCAGGATGGTGATCTCTACCGCATGTGGTACCGTGCGTCGGGTACGCGCTCAGGCAGTTCTTACGCCTATGCCGAGAGCCCGGACGGCATCCATTGGAGGCGTCCGAATCTGCGTCTTCACGAATTCCAGGGTTGCATGGACAACAACATCGTGATCGCGGGTCCCCGCGCGCCGGGCACTTCGGACTTCGCCGTGTTCAAGGACGACAATCCGGAAGCCCCTCCGGAGGCACGTTACAAAGCGGTCGGGTTGAAGCTGGGTCCTGGGACCTGGCAGGAGGCTACCAAGGAGTTGGCGGTGTTTCAATCGCCGGACGGACTGGGCTGGACTGAGGTGGAGGGGGCGTCGCTGCTGGACGACGGTTTCTTCGACTCCCAGAACTTGGCTTTCTGGGATACCAATATCGCAGCCTACCGCATCGGCATGCCCAAGATGTACAATGACCGTGGAGCGGCGACCCAAGAGTTTGTCACTCCCGCGATCGCGCAAATGCCGGATGCGGAAGAACGGGCAAAGCGGTACGAGAACTGGAAGCGTTTCAGCCCGCTGAGTGAGACTCATTTGATGTGGAGTCGGGACGGTTTGAACTTTGATTTGGCCCCCTCGGCTTTCATCACTCCCGGACCGGAGCGGCCCAGTTCCTGGACCTACAGCGACGCCGTCGCCTGGCATCTGGTGGAAACGGAATCGGTATTCGACGGAGCCGCTCCGGAATTGACTCTCTACAAGATGGAACGTTATTACGTCGACGCCGTGCAACTGCGCCGCTATACTCTGCGCCTGGATGGCTTCGCCTCGATCCACGCGCCGATCGCCGGCGGGGAACTGGTCACTCCGCCGCTGGTTTTCGAGGGCTCGGCGCTTTCGATGAATTTCGCCAGTTCGGCCTTCGGCTCGCTGCGGGTGGAGATTCAGGACGCTGACGGCACGCCGATTCCAAGCTTCACGCTGGACGACAGCATCGAGCTGTACGGGGACACCGTGGCCCGCAACGCCATGTGGAAGGGCGATCCTGACCTGAGCGCCCTAGCCGGCAAACCTGTGCGATTGCGATTCGTCATGCGCGATGCGGATTTGTATTCGATCAAGTTCGAGTAGAGGGGAGAGACCGAAGTGCTGCGTGAGTTTTTAAGGGTGTTTCCATTTGCGTGGTTTCTGGGCGTTTGCAGTGTGCTGGCCGGTTCCGCGGCCGTTTCGGAAGAGGAGCCGCTTACCTACCGGCGTTTTTCGGTCATCGAGAAGGACGGTCGGGTGGCAAGGGTCGTGCCGATTGCCGCCGATCCGCTGCCGCTTTGGGCTCGCGACGTGGGGCAGGAGTCTGATGGCTGGTCCGGTGGGCCCGAGGCGGATCGGCCGTATTTCGAGCCGCCGATCCCCTTCGTCATCCCACCGCCGGAAGGCTCCGGCGAACCGTTCTACTCGCACAACCACGTGCCCGATATCACTTGGTTGCCCAACGGCGACCTGATGGCCGCTTGGTACACGACTCGGCGGGAGCAAGGCACGGAATTGACCGTGCTGGCCAGCCGCCTGCGGGCCGGACGTGAGCAATGGGATCCGGCCTACGAGTTCTTCCGGGCCGACGAGCGAAACATGCACTGTACCGCCTTGTTCTACGACGATGCGGAAGGCTTGCTGCACCATTTCAACGGGATGGGCCGCCAGGGCGCGACGGGTTGGGCGGAACTGGCCTTGCTGCACCGCACCAGCCGCGACAACGGCGTCACGTGGACGGTCGCGGCGCCCGTGTCGTCCGGCGCGAACTACCAGGCGCGGCACATGCCCATCGCGGGCACGTTCCGCACGGGGACGGGCGCCTTGGTCCTGCCCGTCGACGCCACGCCCGGCGGAGAAGGGCCGAGTGCCATCCACGTCAGCCGCGATGGCGGCCGAACGTGGACCGACCCGGGCGGCGATATCCGCGGCATCCACGCCGGCGCGGCGGAACTGGCCGATGGCCGGCTGCTGGCGTTCGGCCGCGGCCAGGCGATCGACGGACGCATGCCCATCAGCATTTCCGCCGACGTGGGCGAAACCTGGACCTACTCGGCCAGCGAGTTTCCGCCCATCGGCGGGGGTCAGCGGCTGGTGCTCATGCGGCTGCGGGAAGGGCCGCTGATGTTCGTGTCGTTCACCTCGGGTGATCGCCGCAAGCCGGGAGCGGGCCGCGTGGCGTTTCCCGACCAGAGCGGCCGCGAGTTCATCGGCCACGGCATGTTCGCGGCACTGTCGTTCGACGACGGCCAGACGTGGCCGGTCCGCAAGCTGCTGACGCCCGGCCAGGGCGAGTACGACGGCGGCGCATGGACGGGGCAATTCAGGGCCACCGCTACCCGCGCCGAGCACGCCGGATATCTGGCCGCCACCCAGACGCCCGACAACGTCATCCACCTGATTTCCAGCCGTCTGCATTACCGCTTCAATCTGGCTTGGTTGAAGCAGCCTGCGGAAAGACAACGGCAAAGCACGGCTTCTACCAATTCCCTCGGCATGGAAATGAACCTGGTGGAACCCGGTAGTTTGATGATGGGCAGCGAGGAAGTATACAAAGAACATCCGGTTCACAAGGTTCATATCAGCAAGCCGTTCCGCATGTCAGCCACCCAGGTCACGAATGAACAGTATGAACAATTCGATCCGGAGCATAGGAAGCTCCGGGGAAAGTTCGGGCTATCGAAGGACGATGACGAAGCTGTCATCTTTGTGAGCTGGCATGATGCGGTTGCCTTCTGTCGATGGCTGTCAGAAAAAGAAGGGATTCCCTATCGTCTGCCGACCGAAGCCGAGTGGGAATATGCGGCCCGAGCCGGAACAACAACCAGGTACAATACCGGCGATACCCTGCCCGACGAGTTCCACAGGAACCAGCGGTCGGTTTTGGGAGCACAGCCGGTAGCCCTGCACGTCGGCCAGACCACGCCCAATGCGTGGGGTTTCTACGATATGCATGGGCTTGTCGAGGAGTGGGTCTCTGATTGGTATGGTCCCTATACGGCGGAAGAGAAGACAGACCCGGTTGGCAGGGCGGATGGAGCGGTCAAGGTAACCCGGGGCGGCAGTCACGGAACCACGGTCGAGTATCTTCGTTCCGCCACCAGGCTGGGAACCCTGCCTGAAGATAAGAGCTGGTTGATTGGCTTCAGGGTCGTGCAAGCCGAACCACTGGATACCGAGCCTCTGCCGCCGGAACCCCTGCGCAGATGGGCGAAAGACGTCTGCCAGGAACCGCGTGAATGGGAACGGAAAATCGAAGAGCCGTATTTTCGAGGTCCTATCCCCTTTGTCAATATTCCCGTGGAATCGAGGGGCCCCACGTATTGCGATCTCACAATAACGTATGGACACGTCAATCATGTGCCGGCTGTTACCTGGTGTGCTAACGGCGATCTGATCGCAGCTTGGTTCTCCTGCTCGACCGGATCGGGTGGCGGTCGGATGATGACGACCGCTGCCAGCCGTCTTAGGGTTGGCAGTGAGGAATGGACAGAGGCCGACGTCTTTTTCAACGCTCCCGGAAGAAATCAAACGGGAACATCCTTGTTCCAGGATGGTGACGGCATTCTGTACTGGTACAACGGACTGAGTTCAGGAGAAAACATCTTGCACAATAACGCGCTGGTGACGAGCACGTCCGACAATCATGGAGTGACGTGGTCGCGTCCCACGCTGGTCTATGCAGATCGCAACGATCCCATCAACGCGGTCACGATCATGGACAACATCACGTTGGATGTCACTCTCCCATCCACGGGACGGCACGTGCTGTATACCGACAACAACAATGCCCGGATGCGCGGCGGCAGTACGGCCTTGATGTTTATCAACCGGGAAAACGGCGACGTTGCTTTTTCCGAAGGACATATCGCCGGGATTCATGCTACCGCGGTCAAATTGAAAGACGGACGCATGCTGGCGGTCGGGCGCACCCTGGGAGAAATCGAGGGTTTGGATAAATCCAAAATGCCCATGAGCATATCGCGCGATGGCGGCAATACGTGGGAATACCGGGACAGTGAGTTCCCCGGAATCGGTGGCGGGCAGCGAAACGTGTTGATGCGGTTGCAAGAGGGACCGTTGTTGCTTGTATCGTTTACGGGACCGGGATCCGGTCGACCCGGCATGCTGTTTGAAGATCGAACCGGCCAGACGTTCCGCGGTTACGGAATGTTCGCTGCGCTGTCCTTTGATGAAGGCCGGACGTGGCCGCAGCGCAAACTGATTACCCCGGCTGACGGACAGACGTACAACGCGCGCGGTACGGTACGCAACTTTCGAGCCACGCACGCGCAAGCGGAGCCCCGAGGTTATCTGACGGCAACACAGACTCCGGACGGAGTGGTCCACCTGCTTTCAAGCGGTTTGCACTACCGCTTCAATCTGGCTTGGTTGAAGCAGCATCCGGAGCCGGCGCCTCCGCCCCCGTCACCGGCCGACTTTGAGTCCAAGGCCCAACTCGACCGGGTTTTCCGACCCGGTGTGCTTCCGACGGCGGCCGGATGGCGGTTTACCGGGAGCGATGCCAGAGAGAATGAGGCGGTCGAGGTGGTGGAAGGCACGTTGCGGATCACGACGGGGCCCGGGCAGCGCGTGCGATGGGTGGACGATTCGGCCGACGGTTTCGGTGCCGCCCGCGGGGCACATACGGCCGAGATCGCCATGCGCGTCACCCGCAGCACCGCCGACCGGCGGGGGATCGACTTCGAGACCTACGTGCCAGGGATCGGACGAGCGTTCATTACGGTGACCACCTCGGCGGTTTACTGGATCGACGGCGGTACGTTTGTGGCGTTGGCCGAAAACCTGGACAACGCCTCGCGGATGCATACGTATCGACTTGCGGTCGATTCCGACGGTAATGTAGCGATCTTCCGGGACGGCACGCCGCTGGGCGTCCGGCAGGCGACCACCGGCCGGGACAACCTCGGTGGCGCGGCGGGCGCCTACCTCCAGTGGGGCGAGGGAGCCGGCGGCAGTGAGGCGGATGCCGTCGTCCAACGCGTGGCCTTCGATCTTCAGGGCGCCTATCGCCCGGGTGAATAGAGTGTCCGGGTGACAACACACTTTGCTGCAATCGACTGGATCGTTCTGGTGGTGTACTTCACAGGCAACATGGGGATCGGTTTCTACTTTTTCCGGCGCAGTCGGTCAACCGAGGCATTTACGGCCGGCGGTCACGCGATGCCCGGCTGGGCCTGCGGGCTCTCGGTTTTCGCCACGTATCTGAGCAGCATCAGCTTCCTGGCCCTGCCCGGCAAGGCGTTCGCCACCGACTGGAACGCCTTTGTCTTCAGTCTCTCGCTGCCGGTCGCCACCTTCGTCGCCCTGCGTTTCTTCATGCCGTATTATCGTCGCGGCGGAGAAGTATCCGCCTACGCCTTGCTCGAGAAACGTTTTGGCGTCTGGGCCAGAAGCTATGCCAGCCTGTGCTATCTGCTGACGCAATTGGCCAGGATGGGGGCGGTGATGTATCTGATGGCTCTGCCGTTGAGCGTGCTGCTTGGCTGGGACATCCGCTGGATCATCCTGATCGTCGGCGTCTCGGTGACCGTTTACAGTTTCGTGGGCGGAATCATGGCGGTGATTTGGTCGGATGCGCTGCAAGCCATCGTGCTGATGGCCGGGGCGATTCTCTGCTCGGCGCTGATGCTGTTCCGCATGCCCGAAGGACCGGCTCAAGTCTTCCGCCTGGGCGCCGAAGCCGGCAAGTTCGGTCTGGGCAGCTTCGGCGCTTCGCTGTCGGAGTCAACGTTCTGGGTGGTCCTGATCTACGGGATCGTCCTCAACCTGCAGAATTTCGGCATCGATCAGAGTTTTGTGCAGCGCTACGTCGCCGCCGGTTCGGAGAGCGAAGCGCGCAAGACGGTGTGGATCGGCGGCATGCTTTATCTACCGGTTTCGCTGGTCTTTTTGTTCCTTGGCACCCAGTTGTTTGCCTTCTACCACGCGCATCCTGGCGAACTGGAGGAAATCCGCGCCATCGTGGCTGTACAGCAAGGTGTTCCGGCTGACCGGATCACGGACGAGGATCTGGGCGACAAGGTGTTCCCGCACTTCATCGGCAAGCATCTGCCCGCGGGACTCACGGGGCTGGTGATCGCAGCGATTCTTGCCGCCGCGATGAGCACGCTGTCCACCAGTCTCAACTCTTCGGCCACGCTGATCATGGGCGACTGGTACCGGCGTCTGTTGCGGCCCGAGGCCACCGAGGTGCAGGCGATGCGCGTGCTGCACGGCGCCACGGTCGTCTGGGGCGGGTTGGGCACGGGCATCGCGCTGCTGCTGATCCATGTCAGCAGTGCGCTCGACGCCTGGTGGGTGCTGTCCGGGATCTTTGGCGGGGGGATGCTGGGGCTGTTCCTGCTGGGCATCATCAGCCGCAGGGCCGGCAATCCGGTTGCGGCGACCTCGGTCCTGCTCGGCCTGGTCGTCATCGCCTGGATGACGCTTTCCCCCGGCTTCGATCAGCCTTCGCTGGCCGCGCTGAAGAGCCCGTTCCACTTTTTCCTGATCCCCGTGTTCGGGACCTTGACCATCCTGCTGTCAGGCCTGCTGCTAACCGGGCTGCGAGGCAGAATCGAACCATGACGCCACTGATCAGCTACATCGCTCCATCGGCGCCCGCGACACGCTGCCCGGCGACGGGCGGCGAGGCGTTTTTTCGGCCCGAGATCGGATTCACGCCGGCCTGGTATCGCTGTGCGTTGGGCATTGATTTCGGCGAACGTTGGCACAACGACGTCGATTATCGGCGCGAAACCGTGGTGGCGATGCGGGCGGA
>SKKK01000580.1 GCA_007121535.1 Planctomycetaceae bacterium
GCGTGCAGGAACTGGCCAAATCCCGCTTGCCGCCACACCGACGTGTCGTTACGGATGAAGAAGACGTCGCCCAAGACGTGATGGACAGTTTCTTTCGAGGCGTGCAGAAGGGCCGCTTTCCTGATTTGGATGACCAGAACGATTTGTGGCAGGTCTTGATCGTGTTGGCGGAGCGGAAGGCCGTTGACGCGATCCGCCGCCAAACCACGGAAAGGGGCGGGGGTAAGGTTCAAGTCGAGTCCCTGTGGGAGTCGGACGACCAGTCAAGCCCGGAAGTCGTAGGCCAAAGGATCGTCCCGCGTTACGAACCGACGCCATGGTTTGCGGCAGTGGTGGCGGAAGAGTTCCAACGTCTGATCGATTTGACGGAAGCGGTCGATCAAACACAACATCAGGGCAAGCTGAAGTTGCGAAAGATCGCCATGCTCCGTTTCGAAGGTCACACGACCGCAGAAATTGCCGAAAACCTCAACTGCGTAGACAGGACCGTCCAGAGGCGGCTGAAGGTAATCCGCATGACTTGGAAATCCGCTCGGACAAGCGACCGGGGACTAGGTCGTGACGAAACAGGAATCGGTATACAAGAACGTTCGAAATCAAGGAAAGACACAACCGACTGAACACGCCAGGTCCGTCCAAGTGCGTTTCACACGGAACGCGATTCCAGGCGAACAACTTGCCCGTATTGCAGTGCGTCGCAGTGCCGAGCCGGTTACCGCCGTCGTCTCGTCTATCACGAGATGCCGAATGGTGGATACGATGTCTGCGGTACGCGCTGGTTCAACGCGGTCTCTCAGGCCAGTCTTGTTACTCGCACCTATTTTCATTAAAAAAAGCCGGCTGGATATGGCAAGACCCGGACAACAAGGCAGTCTCGCAGCTTGCGGCTTGTTCCACCGTGGTGCGGTGCAGGTCGACCAGGCCGCGGCGGTCCAGGTCCGGGCCCAGGTAGCCGCCGCCGATCGCCCACGCACAGGGGATCTTCCGTTCGGCAAGCCAACGGAACACCAATCGCTCACGTGCTTGCAGCAGGCCCGCGTCGCAACCGGGCAGCCCACCGAACGCCGAGCCTTCGTGCGGGTCCATGCCCGCGTAGTAAACCGCCAACTGGATGCCCTCGACGTCGGGCTCGATCTCGGCCAGACGCCGTTGGATAATCTTCAAGTACTCGGCGCTCGATTCCACCAGATCCAGGGTCGAAGGAGCCGCCGGCTGGTAATGATCGGTGGGAAACAACGAGACGTCCAGTTGCCGGTAAGCACCGTTCGAGAAATAACTGACGCACTTTCGGCCCCCTCACCCTGCCCTCTCCCCGGAGTGGCGAGGGGACATCGGACAGTTATTTCTCGAACGGTGCTATCCGGGAAGCGATCCCACGATCGAGTACGTTCCGCCTCCGCAATGAGCGTCCAGGTCGATGCCCAGGATACCGGTTAAGCCCAGATCGTGCGCCGCGCAGATCGCCAGCGCCAAGCCGTTGAAGATGCAGTGCCCGCTGCCTCGGTCGCGCCGCGCATGGTGAAAGCCGACGCTCAAAGAACCCGCCACTCCTTCCTCGACAGCACATCGCGCGGCAGCCACCATCCCGCCGCAACTGGCCAGTTCCGCCGTCCACAAGCCGATATCCCACGGAAACGTGCTGGATTCCGCCAGACGCCGCGGTCTGCCAGTCTGGACGGCACGGACGTATTCGGGCGAATGAATACACAACAAGTCCTCCGCCGTCACCGGCTCAGCAGCCATCAACCGGACCCCCGGAATCGGCACCTCACGCAGCGAATCCGCAACCCATTGCGGTTTCTTGGTGGCATCGACTGAATAGGCCATGGCCACATAGTCGTCGCTGTAGAAAACCTTCACATCAGCTCACTTCCGAAAAACGTACCCCGCATTTTTTTCCCTTGCCCGCAATTCGCTTGCCCCTCGTCTTGCAAGCCCAGACGAGCCTGATCGCGTTGTCACCAAAAACGGATTTTCTGACCAACGTCATTCCGCATTTTAACGGATGCTGCGAGTGACGCCTAAGCACCGTTCGAGAAATAACTGTCCGATGTTCCCTCGCCCCTCGTGGGAGAGGGCAGGGTGAGGGGGCAGAAAGTGCGTCAGTTATTTTTCGAACGGTGCTAATCCGGTTGCGCTTGACACCGGGGAAAGGCAGGGTGTTTCACTTTTTTGTGCATTCCAGGCGAACGACGTGCCCGTACTTTGGTTCGAAATCGGTCCAGGTGTTGGTGTCTGTCGGCGTCTGAGCCCATAGGATGTCGTAGGGCATCGGTTCGGCGGGATACTCGATTTCTCCGTCGGTCACTACCAGCACGGATTCGACTTCGGGTTCCCGAGCCAAACGCCGAAGGGCCGGGGCCAGATTGCTGTCGGGCTCGATCCGCATTGCAAGCCGGGGGGGACGAATCGCTGAGCGAAAGCTTCAGTTCTTGCGGCTTGGCGGGGTCCAGCCGGTTCCGGAATCGTACGCGGATTGCGTCGCCTCGACGGTACTTCCGACGGCGATGCTTCTGATGACCGGCAGAGACGGACAGTTTGGCCTTGCGGCGAGAGACGACTTTGTTGCGGCGGCGAGGCTGGGGACCCTCGGCCGGGTCCGCTTGGGGCTCGGCTTGGGGAGGGACTTGAGGTTTGTCCTTCGACCGGTCGCGCGAGGCCGGTTTCGGGGGCGGGGCGAGGTACTCTCGGACCGAACGGCCTTCCCAGCCGGAGAATCCGGTGATCCGGTAATGGCGAAGCTGCTCGAGCAGGACGATTTCATCCACCGTGATGTTGCAGTCGCATTGCGGGATGCGCACCTGTTCCACCCCGGCCGCCTCGCAGAAGCCCGCCAGGATACCGAGTACCGCGGGAAGATGGGGCCACATGGAACCACTCGTATCCAGGACCATGCAGATGATCGACGAGTCGCGTTGGCGGCCCGGCAGCACCACGTCCGTCCGGTCTCCAGCCCGCCGCGATGGCCTTGCGTAACTGCGCGGCTCCGGGATCCGGGCGTCGATCCAGTTCCACTTCGAATCGATCCCCGCGAGGCGAAATTAACCGGGAATCGGGTTCGTCTGCAACGACGTTCCGAGTTTCTAAAAGGTTCGCTGGGAGGCTGAGCGAGGCACGTTCGGATGGCGGACGAATGCCCTCTAAAACATCTGCGTTTATCAGCGTTCATCAGCGGTCATCAGCGGTCCCTTCTTCGGGCTTAACAGTCAGGACCGCTGATGAACGCTGATTCGATTCTCGCGATCGTATGATTGGGGCCGCAGTAAAATCCCATCGGCCGCCGTGCTCGGCGATGGCTCCCAGGCTCGGCCGCGCCGCCCCGGTTGCACTGTTGGGCAGGTCGTCGGATAATCTGCCCGGACGTGAAGGGGGAAGCAGAGGGGGCGAAAGCGATGATGCGAAGCCAAACGGAACAGGGTCGCAAGGAAGCGGCTCTTCCGGCTGATCACGGGCGTATGGAGTCTTGTTTGGTGCAACCGGGTGATGAGCTAACGCATCCCGACCTCCGTGATCTTCGAAATCGAAACGTTCAGAATTGCCAAAGAGATTATGGAAAAGACATTCGCGGAACGGTCCGGCCCGCACTATACGGAAAAGCTCGCCAGACTTGGAATCGGTTAAGCGGCCATCATTTTCATCGTGTGAACACTGACGGCAACAGCTTACGGCAAGTCGAGCGTCGTCAGATACGACAATTCCAGGCTACAGGACCCGTAGATCTGTGCATATTCGGCCGATTCCGCTTATCTCCAGTATCGCTTCTCGACGGTGCGCAGATTCTCGACTTGGCAAAGCTCCTGGAGGAACGGCAGAACACGACGCAACTGTTCGTCGTCCTTTTCACCGAAGAACGGGCGCAGTCGGAGATGATTGCCGTAATGCATCCGCAGTGCCTCTGCCGAATCATCGATCATCAACACCCGTTCCAACGGGAACCCCAACCGCTTGACCTTGCGCAGGTTCTTCAACCAATAGTGATCCCATCGCTCGGGATCGAAGCGTTGGGTGCAGCGTTCCCGAGACCAGACGAACCGCAGCCTTTCGGGATCAGGGAAGATCTGCCAGACAATCCCGTGGACGTAGTGACTGCTGGCCGAAGACCACACGGCCACCTGAAACCACTCCCGCACAGCGGCCAGGAACTCCGACAGGAAGGGCCTTCGGTAGACGAAGTAGCCACCCAAGCGGGAGTCAGGCTCCCGATCCAACGGCCGCTCGGACGCATGGACCAGGGTTTCGTCGAGGTCCAGGATCAGTAGCTGTTTATCCATGATTTCTTGAGACAGACCTCGGCTTCAGCCGGCCCGCCGAAACTCTGTTTCAGGTTTTCCAAGCCAGCCCCGCCCCTTGCAGCAGATCCTGCAGTTCGTCGAAACAGCCGTGGATATCGCCGATAATCGTAACCGAAAACGTCAGATCGGGAACCGTGGCCAATAGCTCGCGATAAATGCGAATGTCTTCCAGATGGGTCCTCAGATGCTGCGTAACCGCTTCGGCCGACCAATTCTTGGAAGGACGAGTACACAAGATCAGCACCGTTGCGGCCAGAAAGCAACTGATCGCCAGGACGAACTGGCCGGCCACTAGCAGTAATGTCATCAACACCAACGCGACAAAGTAGATCGGCGGATGGGGATCGCGCCACGGCGCGAACGGCGGCTTGCGGGCGCAGCGATCGCAAATCCGAATCGGCAACCCGAGGGAAAACTCCTCGTGCTCGATCTCGACAGTTCCCAGTGTCCTCGACGCAGCTTGGCACCCACAACACGACCTCGGCAGCATCCCCCGATTCAGGCCCTGATAGATCCGCTGAACCATTTCCTCCACCTGCCCGCACAAGTTGACGCACAGCGGTTCTGACATTTCGCAATCGCCGCCACCAACGGGCCGCTGCGGTTGCGGATTCGCGTCCTCGGAATCCGTCGGGAATCCGGGCAGCAACCGCCGGCACGCCGGGCAGGATCCATCCAAGCAGGGCGCTACTTCGGTCTGACATGACGGACACGTAACCATCTTCATCAATCGTAACCCAATAACTCAGCGGAATCGCGTCAGCCACCGGTCCATGAGCGGAATGGCGCTAGCCACCGGCCCGTGAGCGGAATGGCGCTAGCCACCGGCCCGTCAGCGGAATGGCGCTAGCCACCGGCCCGTGAGCGGAATGGCGCTAGCCACCGGCCCGTGAGCGGAATGGCGCTAGCCACCGGCCCGTGAGCGGAATGGCGCTAGCCACCGGCCCGTGAGCGGCACTAGCGCTAGCCACCGGCCCCGAATACCACCAGCCAACGGCGACCAAATCGCCCTCACCACCGGCTTTGGATTCGTGGAAAAGGGCGATGCCGATGCATGCAACGCGATTTCCATCGATTCACCAACTGTCTACTCGCAAAACAGCTTACAAGCCCGACACTCGTACCGTAAGCCCCCTGGATCGACAACGATCCGGAATCATCGGCAACATCCATGCGGCGTCAGCCCACGCCGCCCGGATGGGACTTGCCATCGCGTTTTGCGTCTGGTGGGAATACGAACGCGGCGTTCATTCCCATTGGTCCGGAGAATCGGCGAACGTAATTTTGCCCAGTTTGGGCAACGAACCAATCCATGGGGAAGAAGCATGTCCGAGATCAATCCGTATCAATCTCCGAACGAACCAGCGATCGTGTCCGAGCGATTGTCAAGTTCGGGCCGGGTTGCACGCAACAATCGTGCGTTCTGCATCTTCTACATCGTCCTCGGTTCTCTGTTTGCACTTGGCGCCTTCGCCATGTTGATCGTCGATAACACGGGCGTTCCAGGCCCCTTCGAGAGCCTGGTCCTCGTCCTGGCCGTCTGCGGAGTTGTCTCGGCGGTGGGGGTGCTGTGATGCAGCCGTTGGGGGCCCCCTTTTTGCCAACTCGTTTCGGCTCTGTACTTGCTGCATTTTCCGATCGGAACGATCCTCGGCGCGTACTTCCTGATCAACATCGGGAAAGTCAAGGATGATTTCCGCTGACCGGGGCCCGAGAAAAAGAGAAATGTCCCGGCAATATCCAGTGGCCAGGCTCAGCATGATACCCGCGACGGTGCTGTCTCCGCCGCCGACTCAAGGATGCAAATGGCCCGAAAATCGGCAGAAAGGTGAGGGCAACACTCTCTCAGTGGGACAGTTCTGCACCGACATAGGCATTCAGTCCGGGCTGAAACACTTGAATCAGTCGGTCCTGGGAGGTGAAATTCAAGTGTTCCCGGTAGTTCGCGTTGGTGATATTCTCGATCCCGGCGGTGGCCAACAGACGCTCGGAGACTCGCCAGTAGCCGCGCACGTCGCCGACGGCGAATCCGGACGACGGCAACTCGAGCAGACTGCGGGCGACGCGGCGCTGCGCGTCGACTAGCCGTGCGCTCAGTTCGATGCTCCAGCGCGGCGCGGATGCTGCCTCGTGAAACCGGAACCCCAGCCGGCTCTCCAGCGGCAGGATGCTGGGCAACGGCTCGCGGGCGTCGCCCACTATCCCGCTGTACGCTCCACGATCCAGGTTCGGGTCGCGGATACTGGGATTGCCCGGCGAGGAAGGCCGGGTGGCAAACGATCCGTTGCGAGTCCGATCCGTGCCCGCAACGTAGCTGAGCGTGGCGAAAGGTGTCAGCCGAGGCGTCCAATCCCATTCGGCTGCCAGTTCGCCGCCTACGAACGTCGCCAAGCCCGTGTTGACGAACTTGTACTCGATCTGTTGGATCTCGCCCACCGGTGGCCCGCGGGTGAATCCCATGTTCTCGAACGTGATGTAGTTCCACGCCCAGCCGTAGAATCCGCCGACCCGCGCCCGCAGCATCCCGTCGTCGTAACGCAGCCCCAAGTCAGCTTGCAGCAACCGCTCGTGCCGAAGCCGAGGATCACCGGTCACGATGTTCAGCCCGTTTTGCAACACGTACATGAAGGTCTCGGCCGCGTACATCTCGGTCAAAGACGGAGGCCGCTCGGCGTACCCCGCCGCCAGCACGGCCGACCAGCATTCGTTGATGTGGTACTGGCCGGTCAAGTACAGCGAGAACATCTCGAAAGACCGGTCGAAATCGTCGCTGCCCAGGATGTCGCCCAACGGAAGCGACTGGGTGCCAAGCGATTGGAGTTCGGCCGGGTCGGCCAGCAGGTACTGGCCCGCCCAATCGAACCGGGCCCCGCTGCCGATCGTCCACCGCTCGCCCAGCGGCGCGCCGTATTCCACGAACACTCCGGGGTTGACCGAGGCGGAACGGGGGATCGGTGAGTTGGCATCTTGCCAGACATTCAGGCCAATCTGGCCGCTGGTTATCTCGTTCAGCTCCTGCTTGACGTAGCGCAGATCGAGCCCCAGCGTCAGGTATTCGCATTCCGGACAGCCCCAGGTGGCAGCCCAGCGGAAGCCGGTCGACATGGAGTTCACGTCGGTAAAGCCCTCGAACCCGATGATGTCGTAGTAGGGGAACTGAGCCCGTTTCCCAGGCCGTTGGGCGTTGCCGTTCAGCCGCGTCTGGTTGTACCATACGTCCAGCGCGACGCGGTCTGCGAAGGTCGGGCAATCCGCCGTGTAGGTCACCTCATAAGCGTCCGTGACCAGCCACTCGATGTCGAACGCTTGGCCGGGCAGTTCGACACCCGTCTGATCCAGCCGTAATGCGTGAAATTCCACCCGTTGGTCCGACGCGAAATCGCGGCCGAGCGCCAGATCCACATCGCGCGAGTTGTAGCTGGACGCGATCGTTTGGCCGTTGCCCATCGTATAGTCATTGCCGGTCCGATGTCCGTACCCGGCGCGGAACCCCCAAAGGTCGCTGCCGCCGGTGAACGTCTGCCGGCCATACACCTGCCGACCGTTGGCCTTGTAACCAAAGCTGGTTGCACCGTGGACTCGAAACCCGTCGTCAAATCGCGGGGTGGGCAACAAGGCAAAGTCCACGAAAGAAAAACCGGGGCCGTACCGGACCGCGTACGGACCGTGGATGGTCAGCACGTCGCCGATCAAGCGGGAGTCGATTTTGCTGAGCATCGTATCCAGGTCCATCCGGGCCGGAACCCAGTACGAACCGGAAGCAGGAAGCCGCCCGATCCGGCTGCCGCGGATCCGCGGGTCGTTGACGATCGGGTTGCGGCGTTGCAGCCCCAATCCCACGGCCGACGGCGATTCGCCCAGCAAACTGCCCGTGTCGGTCGTGCTGCGCACCACCGCCTCCTGCATCCGGATCAGGTCCGA